>JBGTDE010000262.1:0-4301 GCA_041748475.1 Rubrobacteraceae bacterium
TTTCGAACCAGCGACCTCTGCCGTGTGAAGGCAGCGCTCTCCCGCTGAGCTAATCGCCCTTGAAGACCGCAATATACCATTGCAGGCGGGGCTTGTTAAGTTGCTTCCGGGGGTGACGCTGTATCGGATATAGTACGATGACTGTGTGATGTGAATGGATGAGAGGAGAGGGATGGAGAATCCGGGAGCGGGTACCAAGGGGGATGTGGAGCGTTTGATCTCCGACCTCCGAGCATTGTCGGGTGAGATCGACTCGTGCGCCGTACTATCTGAGGAGGGAAAGCTGATCTCTTCCTCACACGAACCGGGCGTGGAGCGCGAACGGGCGTCGGCCATGCTCGCGGCTCTCTCTTCTATCGCCAAGAGAACCGCCCGAGAAAACGGCAAGGATCACGTCTCGCAACTCCGCGTCAAAACAGACAACGGCCACCTGCTGATGGTACGACTCGAAGGCGGTGGAGCCCTGGCGGCGACTACCGGACCAGAGGCGCGAGTGGGGCTCGCTCTCTATGACATGCGGAACGCCCGGAGTGGTATCGAACAGGCGATGAGGGAGGGCGAATAGCATGAAGAAACTAGCTCGCGGCTTGCTGGTTGTCGGTATTCTAGCCGGTGGCGCAGCCGCTCTGCGGGGCTATCTAAACGGGCCCGGAACCGGTGAAGAGGTCGTGCAGATCTCCTTCGGAGACAATTCCAGCGAAGCCCTGGACTCAAACTCCATCGAAGCCCAGGAGTTCACCGACCTCGCCCGCAAACTTGTCGAGATCGGGGTTTAGAAACTCTCTCTCTACGATAACGCTATCTCGGGGGAGAGGCCGCGGGCTTCGAGGATGTGGCCGATCGCTAGACCTATCTGAGAGTTCGGGGTGGAGGCTCCGGCAGTAAGGCCGATGCGTACCGGTCCTTTAGGGAGCCAGTCGCTTTCCTCTACTTCCTCTCGTGCGTCGAGCGGCGTGCCGGGTGGTTTGTGGCGTATGACATCGCTTCCTATACAGTCGCCACTGGCTATGTGATAACTCTTCGGGACCCGCTCGGCGGCGATGATCGCAAGGTTGTTGGTGTTGGACGAGTTGTAACCGCCGACCGTAATAATTACATCCAGCGGATTATCCAGCAACTCGAAGAGTGCGTCCTGCCGATCCTGGGTCGCCGAGCAAATAGTGTCGAAGAGCGCGAAGTGCTCATCCAACTCTTCCGCGCCGTAACGCTCGGACATCGCCTTTCGAAGCTCCTCGCCGACGGCCATCGTCTCGCTCATGAGCATCGTGGTCTGGTTGGCGACACCCACGCGCTGCAGATCCTCGTCCGGGTCGAAGCCTGGACACATGCCGTGGGAGAGCTTTTCGCGCAACTCACCCGCCGACATCCGACCGAGGATAAAGTCCGTCACGTAGCCGGTCTCCAATAGGTTGCGCACGATGAGGTACTTGCCGTTGCCGTCGACCTTCTCGGTCTGCGAGGCGGTAGCTTTTGTCTCCTCGTGATAGTACTTGCCGTGGATGATGCTGGTGAAATCGTTCTTGGCGTACCGGCTGACGCGCTTCCAGACCGATAGCACCGACCCGCACGTCGTATCCACTACGATGCAATCCTGCTCCCGCAGCTTGTCGACCCACTGTATCGGCGCGCCGAAAGCCGGGAGAAGGACCACGTCCTCCGGGCCGAGTTGGTCGAAGAAGGCGTCCGGGTTCCCGTTGAAGCCTTCGGAGAGGAATTGGATGCCCATATCGCGCAGGCGGTCGTTCATGGAGGGGTTGTGGATCATATCCCCAGTTATGTAGATGTTCTTATCGGGGAATTTCTCGCGGGTCTGGAAAGCGTAGTCGACGGCTCGATCCACACCGTAGCAAAACCCGAACTCGTCCGCGAGACGCAACGTGAGACCTTCGGTCTCGAAGACGTTGCCGTTGGCGCGGATATTATCTACGACCTCGGAACGATAGTCCCGATCCAGAAGGTGCTGGACATCGCTCCTCATCTTGAAGCCTTTGCGGAAGTACTTTTCCTGCTGCAAGCTCACCTCTCGAACCGACGTGTGTAGTTTCGCGCTCATTCAGGAGTTTAACGCATCTGGCAGGATGGGCGGCGGCTGGATGTGTTGCTCCTCACGCGGCATTTGGGTGTAGAATCCACGCCGTGGATAGAAGGGCGACAATTTTGGTGGCGGACGACGACGCGACGGTGCTCAAACAAGCCGCTAACGCGCTGGAAGATGCGGGTTTTAGGGTCGTGAAGGTCTGTGATGGACAGGTCGCACTCCAGGAAGCATTGTCCCGGAAAGTAGATCTCATAGTAATGGATATTTCGATGCCGCACCTCGGCGGCGTGGAAGCCTGCCACTGCCTGAAAGCGATGCCCAAGACCCAGAAGATACCGGTAATACTGATGGCCGCCAAGAAAGACCCCGCGTCCAGAGCCCTGGCCGAACGCACCCACGGATGCGTAAGCGTACTCAAGAAGCCCTTCACGGACGAAAACCTCGTCTCCGTCGCCCGCAAAGTCGTTCGACAGAAATCCCTGATCTAAGGTCTTCGACTCCCCAAACACAACGCACCCATGACGGACCCAACCCGAGAACTCCCCCTCGAAAACTTTCCAAAACCTCCACTCTACCGACTCCAAAACTCCGAAGGACAAGACGTTCGGCAGCGAACCGAGGTGACGGGGGAGCCCGCAGTCGTCGTCGCCGTCTTCGCCGACCGTAACTTGGCCGAGGAATTCTCCGCCGATGCGCGAGACTTCGGGATGGACGACTTCGCCGGATGTGAACCGGCGACGCTTTCGAGTTGGAGCGAAATTGAAGAATTTGCCTCGGAAGGCTCGGATTACGTGCTCGTCGTCTCTACGGGCGGAACCGGATTGTTCCACGCTTCGGATGTCGTGCATCATGCCACCGAAAGTGCTGGGGGGATGCAGTTTCCGATATATGTCATAAGCGATGAGCGAGGGGAGTCGCCTCTGATCCTGGTTCCCTCGAACGGCGAGGAGATCCTGGTGGCGGCTCTCTTCACCACCCCTGACAAGGCGCGAGCTTTTCGGGAACGAGTCGCGCAACTGGAACTGCCGGATGGGTTCGGTGAGATCTCAACTCCCGATGGCCTCAGCCGCCACGCGCTCGTAGCCCGCAAAGCGGGAGCGGATTACGCGGTTCTGGACCCGGATTCCGGCCTATCAGAAGCCATACCGCTGGAAGAATTTATCGGGTGAGACCGGTCCTCGGCGTTGACGTGGACTCGACCGTCTGGGACATGGACGTTGGAATAAGGGCTGCTGTCCTTGCGGTTACCGGAGAACCGTTGACGGAACCATCCGAGACCTGGATACAGCTCCTGGATCACTATGGAGAAGAGACCACCACTCGAATTTTCGAGCACGTACACGCGCCAGACTCCATAGCTCGCCGAGACCCATACCCTCACGCCTCCGAGATCCTGCTAAGAATTCAGGAAGTACACGGATTCCACATACACTTCGTCACCCGCAACTGGGACGCCGACTCGCTACTACCGCACCTCAGACCGTGGCTACGGAGACACTTCGGCCCTCAAGTAGACGTTACCGTCGTGACCGGAGACAAGTTGCCCGTTCTCAGAGAGCTAAACGCCTTCGGAATGATCGACGACCGCCCCGACACACTTGAGGGCGCTGCTGATGCCGGACTGTGGACCGCAGCGAAGTTGCAGCCCTGGAACCGGGAGCCCGTAAGCAAAAGACCAGACATAAGCGGTTTCGAGGACTGGCGCGAAATCCTGGGACTCTTGCCTGAGACTCCCTGATAAGGGCGGTAGCCCGACGAGTGTTGTAATCTGTGATCCGTAAACTTCTTTAGAGGAGGCGGCGTGGAGATGCATGGAGAAACTCCGGACGGTCTGAGGCGCGGCGCACCCGGAATCGCGGCTTTCCTGGAACGCGGCAAGCCCATCTCCGTCTCGGCCCGCACCGGCTCGGACCTGACAGGCTACGTCTGCGACTACGACGCTTCGGGACTCCTTCTCGACGTGCGGGACGGCGGTGGCGACGCGACCAGCTACGAGTACCTGCCGTGGTCCAGCATCGAACGGGTCAGCTCGGAGGAGTAGTGACCGCGTGATCGGAGAACACTCCCATACTTGGGTCGAAAACAACGCGCCGCCGGAACCCAAACCTACCGAGTCATCGCCAAACAGCATGATTTCCGAGACTGTCCAGCCTGTACTTACTGCAACATAGTAGTTACAGTATCGCAATATTGGCATGGGATACTTCGTATCGGAAATGTGAGGGGTCTCTTATGGAAGGGAGAGCATCATGAGACGTTTGAT
>JBGTDE010000263.1:0-5262 GCA_041748475.1 Rubrobacteraceae bacterium
GGTCGACAAGATCATCTTCGCTTGCGATGCCGGAATGGGTTCGAGCGCGATGGGAGCCTCGTTGCTTCGGAATAAGGCCAAAGAAGCCGGATTGACCGACATAGAGATAAAGAACGCCTCGATCAGCCAGCTTCCAGACGATGCTGATGTCATCATCACGCACAAAGACTTGACCGCTCGTGCTCAGGAGCGGCTGCCGGAAGCCCACCACATCTCGGTGGACAACTTCCTGGACAGTCCGAAGTACGACGAGCTTGTCGACGAAATTTCGACCACGCGAGTCTAACGCAAGGCTGGGCGCAATGGGATTCTCCGACAGAGAGGTTTCGCTGATCGGAATCCTATTGCGTCATCCCGAAGGACTCACCGCCGACGGCATCGCTAGCCGCCTCGGCGTGAGCACCAGAACCGTACATCGGGATCTCCAACCCGCGGAGAATTTTCTCGCGTCGCATGATCTCAAGCTACTAAAGCAAGCGGGCCGGGGCGTTAGCGTCGAAGGCACCCCCGAGAACCGCGAACAAGCTCTCGAATCCCTGCGCTCTATAACTTCCTCGGATCTCTCGCCGCAGGAGCGTCAGCTATCGCTGCTGCGTAGCCTGCTCGTCGCGGATCATCCCACCAAGTTGCGGGCGCTTGCGAGTGGGTTGGGGGTCGCGATCGGAACGGTGAGCCGGGATCTCGACGAGTTGGAACCGTGGCTCTCGGAGTTCCGGCTCTCGCTACTGCGCAAACGTGGTTACGGAGTCGAGATCGTGGGGATGGAGAATGATCGCCGTGAGGCGATGAGCCGGGTTGTCTTCCAAAGCCTGGATGAAGGAGAGCTACTATCCCGTCCAAAAGAGGACGGCGAAGATGACCGTACTTCATCCAGCGGTCGTGGCGCAAGCCGCACGGCCGGCCAGTTGATGGGCATGATCGACGCGGGGCGTCTCCGAAGAGTGGAGGCTCTGACGGAGGACGTTGTCGCTAGATTGCCGTATTCCATAGCTGATGGTGCATTCGTTGGCTTGAGTGTGCACGTTGCGCTAATGGTCGAGCGGCGGTTGCAGAACGCCGGTATCTCGCTCGGCGCAGAGATACTTCAGCGTCTGAGCAAGACGGACGAGTACGACTACGCCCGTAGTTTGGCCGCATCCATCGAAGAAGAGTTCGGTATCAGTGTCCCGGAGGAGGAGATCGGCTACCTGACCATGCACTTGCGCGGAACGAAACTCCGCGAGGACGACGCGCTTCGTGGATACTTCGAGACTTCAGACCTGCAAGTAGCTTCCCAGGTGAAAGCCTTGATCCGCAACGTCGAAGAGAAAACCGGCATCCCCCTAGCCGGGGACAGCTCACTATACACTGGCCTACTAGCGCACCTGGAACGAGCCATCTACCGCCTGCGCGAGAACATGCGGATTCACAACCCTCTGCTGGAAGATGTAAAGAGCGACTATCCTGCGCTCTTCGATCTCGTAAGCGGCGCGATGCAACAGGTCTTTATCCAGGAGAACATCCCAGAGGAAGAGACCGGATTCGTCGCCATGCACTTTGGGGCGGCTCTCGACCGGGGACAAGGAGACTTCCCTCGGAGCGTGCTCGTCATCTGTTCCAGCGGCATAGCCACCACAAAGATACTCGCGTCCCGGTTGAAGAAGTCGTTCCCACAGATACAGGCAATCCAGAACTCCTCCCTCTTCGAGCTCGAAGACACTAATCTATCCGACTACGACCTCGTGGTTTCCACGGTCGTCCTGCCGATCCCGAACGATTCATACGTTGAAGTCCGGCCCTTGCTCTCCGACGAAGAAGTCGAGCTAATACGAGACCATCTACGGGAGAAGAGCCTGAAGGCCAGCCTGACTAACCAGGCTGCTTTCGAGTCGCTGGAAATCTTTGGCGGCGGTCACGCGAAGTTTCATCAGATGGCCGAGGCGACCCAACTTATAGCCGAACTCGTCGATGACGCTTATTTGGCTCGTCACGAAGCCCGTGGCTCCCTGAGCGAAGCTGTGCGGCTGATGTGCGCCTCGCTCGCCTCGAAAGGACTCGTCTCCGAGCCACGTAACCTGGAGGAGAGTCTGCTCTCCAGGATGGAGCTTGGTGGTATCGGCATACCGGGGACTTCGCTCGCTCTGTTCCACGCTCGCGATGCCGCTGCTACGCGGCCATCGTTCTCCGTCCACGACTTCGATGAGGCTTTGGATCTCGAAGGTCTCGATGGTGCGATGATGCGGGTGCGCCGGAGTCTGTTGATGGTCGCACCGTTAACTCTCTCTCCCGTCGCGCTCGAAGCTATCAGTGAGATCTCTGTGGCTATGGTCGAGCAGCCGTTGGAACGCGAAGTCTTCGAGAACGGTTCGGAGGCCCGGATCGTCGAAGTTTTGCAGAGTATCTTTGCCCGTTTCTTGCACAACAAACTCTCTTGAAAGGAGAAGGCATATGTCCGAGATACTGACCCCGGAGACCATCGAGTTGGGGGCGAGTCTGGGTAATCAGGAGGAGGCGATACGTCGTGCAGGATCCCTCCTGGTTCAGAACGGCAACGTGGACGACCGCTACGTGGACTCGATGTTCGAGCGCGAGGAATCCGTCTCCACCTTTATGGGAAACGCCGTAGCCATCCCTCACGGCACCAGCGAGTCGAAGCAGTGGGTCGAGCGCTCCGGTTTGTCGGTTATCACCGTACCGGAAGGCGTCGAGTACGGCGACGGTAACATAGCGATGCTCGTTATCGGGATCGCGGGCAAGGGCGACGAGCACCTGGAGATACTCTCCAAGATCGCGCTGGTCTGCTCCGAAGAGGAGAACGTCGTGAAGATCGTGCAGGCCCAGACGAAGGAAGAGTTGCTGGCGTTCTTTGAAGAGGTGACCTGAATGCGGGCCGTTCACTTCGGCGCCGGAAACATCGGCCGTGGCTTTATCGGCCAAGTCCTGAATGAAGCGGGCTACGAGACCACATTCGTCGATATTCAGGATGATGTCGTCGCGGCGCTGAAAGAGGAGCAGCGTTACGAGGTGATCCTGGCGAACGAATCCCAGGATCGCATCCCTGTCGACCGCGTAACCGCGCTCCATTCCCAACACGATGCGGATGCCGTGGTCGAACAACTCGCGACCGCCGACCTCATAACCACCGCTGTCGGCCCGAACGTATTGCCGATCATCAGTGAGGCAATCGCGAAAGGCTTGATCTCCCGAGCCGGAGGTACGCCGGTCAACGTGATCGCCTGCGAGAACATGGTCGGTGGCAGCGAGGCGCTACGAGGCTACGTAATGGAGCACGTGGATTCAGCAGACTCCCAAGCCGTCGAAGCCGTAGCAGGCTTCCCGAACGCGGCGGTCGACAGGATCGTACCTGAGCAGAACACGGATGGCCTTGACGTAAGCGTCGAACCGTTCCACGAATGGGTCGTCGACGCATCCGGGCTAAAAGGCGACAAACCGAACATCGAAGGCGTCACCTACGTACAAGATCTGACACCATACATCGAACGAAAGCTCTTCACCGTAAACACGGGTCACTCGGCAACAGCGTACCTCGGTTATGCACAAACATATCCGACCATATCCGAAGCAATCGAGGATGAATTCGTTCTCGAAACGGTCAAAGGCGTGCTGGACGAGACTGGACGCTTGCTAGTCGAGAAACATGGCTTCGATGAAGAAGAGCACGACAAGTACAAGCAGAAGATACTTTCGCGTTTCAGCAACCCGTACATCTCGGACAAGGTCACGCGGGTGGCTCGAACGCCGATCCGCAAACTGGGGCGCGAGGAACGCTTCGTATCGCCTGCGCTACAGTTGATCGACTGGGGACATGAGCCCGCCCACCTGGCCCAAACTATAGGGGCGATTCTGCATTACGATGATCCAGTCGACCCGGAATCCAAAGAGTTGCGGGAGATGATAAAAAATCAGGGAGAACGCGCCGCTCTGAGTCACTGTGCGGGAGTGGGGGAGGACCATCCGCTGGTCGAGATGGTCATGGATCGGCTCAAAGAGACCTAGCCTCTCCAAAGCCGATGTCAACACCAGGGAATAGGGTAATTCAAGGGAACCCGAAAAAGGAGGAGAAGGGTGAAAGAAAAAGAAGTAACGATAGTGCCGGAGGAGGGTCTTCACGCCCGTCCGGCGGCGGAGTTCGTTAAGGCCGCCAAGGCTTATAGCTCCGATATACGAGTGATGAAAGGCGACAAAAATGCAAACGCCAAAAGCTCTCTAAACCTGATGAGCCTCGGAGCCAAGAAGGGCGACAAGCTCGTCATACAGGCTGAAGGCGAGGACGAGGAAGCGGCTGTGGAGGAACTGGCCGCACTGATCGAGGAGGGATAAAGACATGGATGTGACATCGAAACTTGTAGGCGTGGCAGCTTCAGAAGGTGTGGCTGTTGGACCGGTCTTCGTTCACAGCCCCGGAGAGCTAAAGCCGGAGAGGGAGACCATCCCCGAAGGCACCGCCGATGTGGAGATCGAACATTTCCAGAGATCAGTCGAGGCCGTGGTTCCGAAGCTTTCGGAGACGGCGGAGAAGATGCGCGAGGCTGGAAACGACAACGAAGCGGCGATCTTCGATGCGCACATCGAGTTGGCCCAGGATCCAGAGTTGGCCGAGGGTGTCGCCGAGCGCGTGCGGAACCTCGAAAGCCCGGAGGCCGCCGTGCTTGCCGTAGGTGAAGAGTATGCGGAGATGTTTGCCAGTATGGAGGACGCTTACATGGCCGCCAGAGCCGACGACGTGCGCGACGTGGCGCGTCAGATCTCGGCGGAGATTATGGGCGAGTCCTCGTCGGGCCTGGAAGCCCTGGATCGCCCCTCGGTCGTTCTGGCCCACGGTCTCGCGCCCTCGGATACGGCTCGCGTTCCAAAGGGGATGGCCCTAGGATTCGTGACGGCGGAAGGCTCCAAAACCTCGCACGTCTCGATCATGGCGAGATCAATGGGTATACCCGCTGTGGTCGGTGTGGGCGCTTCCATTGAGGAAGCTTTCAAGGCCGATGTAGTCGCCATAAACGGCGGAGAGGGCTACGCGATCGCAGACCCGGACGAAGAGGCGATCTCGGACATCGAACGCCGCCAGGCGGAACTCGATACGGAGCGAGCCGAGCTAGAGCAGTACAAGGACACTGAGGCCCACACGAGCGACGGACGCCGCATAGAAGTATCCGCCAATCTCGGCTCCGCCGCCGAGGCAGCGGGTGCGCTGGAGTGGGGCGCGGAGGGGGTAGGTCTATTCCGCACCGAGTTCTTGTTCATGGAGCGCGACGAACTTCCTTC
>JBGTDE010000264.1:0-4318 GCA_041748475.1 Rubrobacteraceae bacterium
AACGCGGCGGTCAAGCAGTCCGCGAACGGGGGCTCCGGCTCGTGAGCGTCACCTACTCCGGACGTTACGACGCTATCGTCGTCGGCGTGGGCGGCATGGGCAGCGCCACCGCCTACTACCTGGCCCAGCGCGGCAAGCGGGTGCTCGGGTTGGAAAGGTTCGGAATTCCGCATTCGATGGGTTCGTCGCATGGACATACTCGCATCATTCGGATGGCTTACTACGAGCATCCTTCCTACGTGAACCTCCTGCGGCGGGCTTACGAGCTGTGGCGCGGGATCCAGCAGTCCGCTGGAGAGCGTCTCTTGCACACCACAGGCTCCATAGATGCCGGACCTGAGGACTCCTGGGTCTTCAAAGGCTCCTGGGAGTCCTGCCGACTACACGATCTCCCGCACGAAGTCCTGACCGGTTCCGAGTTGCAACGCCGCTACCCCGGTTACCACTTGCCAAAGGACCACCTCGCGCTCGTGCAACCCGACGGCGGCTTCCTCACGCCGGAGAACTGCATCATCTCCTACGTCCGGGGGGCGCAGGCGCACGGGGCTGAGATCCACGGTCGCGAACAGGTACTGGATTGGGAGCCACTCGAAGGCGGCGTGCGTGTCCACACCAACCGGGGTGTCTACGAAGCCGACAAACTCGTCATAACCGCTGGAGCCTGGGACGGAGAGTTGGTCGACGTGCTCGACGGCCTGGCCGTGCCGGAACGCCAGGTGCTCGCCTGGCTGCAACCCACCAATCCCGAGAGATTCCGACCAGAAAACTTCCCCGTCTTCAACCTGCTGGTGGATGAGGGACGCTTCTACGGGTTCCCTGTGCACGGCGTTCCAGGCTTCAAGTTCGGCAAATACCACCATCTGCAGGAAGATGTGGACCCGGATGCTATGGATCGCGAGTCGCACGATCACGACGAGCAATTGCTGCGGGATTTCGCCGAGCGGTACTTCCCGGAAGGGTGTGGTCCGACGATGGATCTCCAGACCTGCATGTTCACCAACACGCCGGACAACCACTTCATCATCGACGTGCATCCCGAGTACGAGCAAGTCTCGTTCGCGTCGCCTTGCTCAGGACACGGCTACAAATTCGCCAGCGTTATAGGTGAGATCATGGCCGACCTAGCCGACACCGGGATGACGCGCCACGACATAAGCCTCTTCCGCCTCGACCGCCTGACCAACCCTCCGTCCCGACCCGTGGACCAATCTCACTCACCAGCGACCTCAAACGGCCACGAGTCCAACGGAAAGAACGGCCATTCCCGCGCCTTTCCGCGAGTCTCCGACATCCGAACGTTTTGGTAGCCGGGATAGAAGAGACTACGCGGGACCACATTCGATGATCGCTCTGCGGGTACTATCGGATGCGCTCGAAGACGGACAGCGGCGCGAGGCGATCTACGACGGCGACCTTATAGTCTTCAAGGACGTGCCGCCGCTCAAAGAATTTTGCACGTTCACAGATTCCATGATCCAGGATGCCTTGGGCACCTCTGACCCGGTAAAGGCGCAGTTCGAGTTGGGCCAAGACGAGTACTCTTCTCGCGTGGAGACTTTACACAAGCGTTTCCGGGCGGATGCGAAGGTCAAGGAATCCTTCCTCGCGGCTCTGGCGCATGTTGGGGTGGAGTTGGAGCACACTTACTGGGATTGGTTGCACCTGCGTGTCTCGCCGCACGGTGAGGAACACACGGGCCGCCGGACGGCTAAGCTAGGTTTCCATCGCGATACTTGGTCTTCGAACGTGTACTCGCAGACTAATTGGTGGGCGCCGATCTACCCCATAACCTCCGGTCGTACTATCGCCTTCTACGGAGACTATTGGGCGAAGCAGCTAAAGAACACTAGCGCGGATTGGGATTTCGACGAGATACGTTCCGGCACTTCGAGCGCCCCACTGGTCCCGGAGCCCTCAGAGGCTGTGGACACCTCATCGGAGTTTAGGCCCGTGATCGAACCCGGAGATCTCCTCTGCTTCTCTGGAGTTCACCTGCACGCCAGCGTGCCAAACTCCACCGGCTTCACCCGCTTCTCCATAGAAGCTCGAACCGTGGACGCCAGGGACGAAGCTGAAGACCGTGGCGCTCCCAACATGGACGGTGAAGCTCCTCGGGTGACGCAAGACTGGTTCAAGCAAGTACATGACGGCACGCTTCTGACAAAGGCGACGAGACAGTTATGAATACGAGAGACCGTGCGGGCCAGTTGGCGGCCTTCAGTGTAGACTGACCCCGTGGAAACCGCTAAGCGTAGAGCCAATTTCGTTCAGTCTGTCAACCGCGCCATTACCGTGATGGAGTTTCTATCGGATCGGGTGAGCTCCGGTGTGACGGAGGTGGCGAACGAGTTGGACATACACAAATCAACCGCCCACCGACTGCTCGCAACTCTAAAGGATCGAGGTCTAGTCGAGCAGGACACCGCGACCGAGAAATATCGGCTGGGTGTCGGACTGGTCCTGTTAGCAAACTCTGTGACGGCTGATCTGGACATAGCACAGTGCTCCCGCTCGGTCTGCGACCGACTCGCCGAGAAGACACGAGAAACGGCGACCGTCGCTGTTCTGGAAGGTGACGATGGGATCATTATCCACCAGAGCACGCCGAGCTTCTCCGCCCTGAACGTGGACTGGTCGGGCATGCACACTCCACTTCACGCAACCGCCGCAGGCAAGGTCTTCCTGCATCATATGCCCGAGGAACAAAAACGTCTCATCATCAAAGATACTTTGCAAAGCTACACCCCGAACACTATGACGGATTCCGCGTCCCTTCTAAGAGAATTGCGAATCGGGCACGATGAAGGATACTGGCACACCGTCGAAGAGTTAGAGACAGGATTGAATGCCGTGGCCGCCCCGATCCAGGGCGCGGACGGCGAGATATTGGCGGCAATAAGCGTCTCCGGTCCAGCGTTCAGGATGGAGCCGAAATCTCTACCCGAGTTCGGCGCCTTATGCCAACGAGCCGCCGCCGAGATCTCCCGCTGCCTCGGATTCCGAACCTAGCTCTCAACCCGCCGCTTCCTCGACACTCTAAGCAATCCAACCCAATAAACTGCGCGAGAACCTCGTATTTATTTGTATTACATATCAATCGATGTCCTCAAAATGTATTGGATCGAATATAAGAACGAGGTTACGCTGTGGGTGCAGTGGAATGAAGTCCAAATTTGGGGTGCGATGAAACACTATGAGGTTGTAGTTGTCGGGTGTGGCGGGCTAGGATCGGCGGCTTTGTATTGGCTCTCGCGGGAGTTGGGGTCGTCAGTGCTTGGTATCGAGCGGTTCTCGCTCGGGCATGATCGGGGTGCGTCCGGAGATCACTCCCGGATCATCCGTCTAGCCCAGCACCAATCCCAATATGCCGCCCTCGCCCTGCACGCCTATGAGGCATTCTACGAAGTCGAGCGCGAATCGGGCCAGCAAGTCCTGTTTAAGACCGGCGGTTTGGTCATCGAAGACCCCGAAGGCCGCGACCCGGACAAAGTCGGAACCCGCAATGTCGAGGGCTACGTGGCCGCGTTCGAGGAGCATGGCTTCGACTACGAGCTACTAGAGCCCGACGAGTTGATGCAACGCTGGCCGCAGTTTCATCTCTCGGGTTCGGAGCGGGCTATTTACCAGGAGGAATCCGGCCTGGTGGATGCCGGAAAATCGAACGCAGTTCACATAGCACTCGCCCGTGCCCGAGGCGCGAATGTCCTCGATAACACTCCGGTCAGGGCCGTGCGTCCCAGTGGCAACGGTGTGGAGGTGGTGACGGATGATGAGACTTATCTCGCGGATCGGGTTGTGGTGGCGAGCGATATGTGGACCAACGAAGTCTTGCGCGAGACTGGAGTGCGTATCCCGCTGACTATTACGCAGGAGCAGGTGACTTATTATTCCACGCCGAATTTGTGGGAGTTCTCGCCGGAGCGGTTTCCCGTATTCATGTGGCATGGGGTGGATAATTACTATGGTTTTCCGGTGTATGGGGAGGTTGCCACCAAGCTCGGCCAGCATATGGGGGGACATGAGATCACACCCGAGACCCGGACTTTCGAGCCGGACCCGGTGCGTCAGGAGAGATACCGGGACTTTCTCGGCAAACATCTCCCCGGATTCCTCGGCCCGGAATTGTACACGAAGACGTGCCCGTACACGATACCGCCGGATCAGAATTTCGTGCTTGACACGCTACCCGAGCATCCGCAGGTCTCCGTGGTGATAGGCGCCGGTCACGCTTTCAAGTTCGCTGGCCTGATCGGGCGCATCCTCTCGGAACTTGCCCTGAACGGCGAGTCATCTTACCCGATAGAATCATTCAGTATGA
>JBGTDE010000265.1:0-7858 GCA_041748475.1 Rubrobacteraceae bacterium
CGCGGTGACTCGCACCTGCCAATCCTACGCGGCCTTCGACGATTCTGGCTCTCGTGACAATGACAACGCTACCAAAGAGGAAGCCGCCCAGAAAGAACCGTCTGAAGCTCCCGGCGACTCCGGGAAAGGAGACCTCGGAAATATCACTCCTAGCTCGCCTCTGGACGCGCCCGAAGACTCCGGCGAGACGGGTGGTGCAAAAGAAGGTGTCGAAGGCGACGATGCCCGAGACGAGAGCCAGCTTACGGCGGAAGGTGGGGGTTCCGAGCAGGAGAGTAGCGGGAGCCCAGGCGAGTCGGCAGTGGAGGGCAACGTCGGTGTGGAGTCGGCAGCCTCTACTGTAGTCGAAGAGTTCCATGCTGATCCTGATGCCGGAATACTTCAGACTGCATCCCCTGACGTTTCGTTGGATCCGGCTTCGGAGTCAATTGTGGCGATTCCGGTCGTGGAAGAGCCGCAGGTTGTAGCTGCGCCTCGTACGAAGAATGAGCGGCAGGCTTCGGCGGGAAGGCTAGCGTCTAACGCTGATCCAAACGTCGAGGAATTTTCTGTGCAGGATCCCACCATCATAGTCCCAGTACCCGCGCCGATGGAACCCGAAGATGTCTACCGTGAAGCGTCGACCGAAGCCGACACCGCCGAAGACACCGAAACACTCGCAGCTAGCGTGACGGTAGTAGAGGCGGAGCCAGTGGTAGTGGAGCCAGTGGTAGCGCAGCCTGTGGTCGAGGAGCCAGTCGTGGAAGCTGAGCCGATGATAGAGGCGGAGCCCATCATTGTAGAGGCGGAGCCCGTCATTGAACCAGAACCAGTCGTCGAAGCGGAGCCGGTTGTAGAGACTGCGCCAGAGCCAGTCGTCGAGGATTCTGTGGTGGTAGAGGCGGATAGTTCTGGTGAAGCTTCAGCCGCAGTGAGTGGTGGTCGGGCAAAGGCTACTGCGGGCGACTCAACGGCCATTGTGGATGACGGCAGAGCCATAGCTGTATCTGGCGAGGTGGAGGCCAGCGTTGGGCCGGATGGTCCAAAAGTCAAAGTAGGGAAGGTCAAAGCCGGGAAGCGGGGCAAGGGCAAAGGACAGAAGAACAAGAAATTCAAGGGTACGTTAGTCTCTGCAGAGGAGATCATCGCAGCAACAGAGGCGGCCACTCCGTAAGGCGGCGAGTTCAGCGTTTCCGTCGGCCAGCAAACTTCGGCTGGTTGAAATGCTGGTAGTCGACAAGTCTATGGCTGAGGTGCCGCTGGCAGAGCTCGATTACGTTCGCGTCATTGAATAGACTTGGTTCGTGGCAAGAGGAAACTTTATCGACGGTGTAAAGTACGCGATCCAACGCTACGGCATGGATCCGTCACGCTCGTTGGCCCTCGTCTCCGGCGGCCCGGACTCTGTGGCGCTGCTACGAGTCATGCTCGAACTCGGAGCCGAGCCGGTCGTAATGCACGTGAATTACGGCCTTCGAGGCGAAGAATCCGATGCCGATGCTGAGTTCGTAGAGGATCTGTGCACCCAATTCAATCTCGACTGTGAGTCGCGGAGAGTCAAAGTCACGGGCGGAAATTTCCAGGAAGAAGCCCGGAACGAACGCTACCGCCTGGCGCATGAGATTCTCGAAGCTAGCAACCTCTCGACGATATTAACCGGACACACCGCCGACGATGTCGCCGAGACCGTGCTGTTAAATCTTGCGCGGGGGACTGGTCTTCGCGGTTTAGCGGGCATTCCGCCGGTGCGTGGATTTGTGGCGCGGCCTCTCATCCTTCAGCGGAGGGACGAGGTTCTTGCGTATCTTGAGCAACTCGGTCAGTCGTATCGCACCGATGATTCGAACCTTCGCCCGAAGTATGCGCGCAACCGCGTCCGGTTGGAAGTCATGCCGATCCTGGAGAGCCTGCATCCCGGCGCCGGGGGCAACATAGCCCGTACAGCTTCGATGTTGCGCGACGACCTGGAAGCTCTCGAAAGTCTGGCTGGGCGGCTGATCGAGAAACGAGGAGGAGAGATAGTCGTTTCTTTGCGAGATTCGGAGAATCCGCCCGCGATCTTGAAGCACGCTCTGCGGCTCGCTTACGGGCTGCTGAATCAGGATTACGCGCTTGATTCGACCGCAATCGAGAACATATTGGAGTCCGTGGATTCAGGTGAAGGTACTGTTGTACGGGACCTCGCGGGTGGAATCGTCGTAGCCGTTCGCTCGGGCGAGGAAGTCGCGTTCTATAGGCCCGAGGAAGTGACCTGGCAGGTCGAAGAGTTGGTCGTTGGAGTCCAACGTTTCGAGGGTTGGCGGATCGAGGTCTCCGAAGTAGGTGAGTTGGACCCGGAAGACGCTGCCAGATCCGGGGTTGCGTATGTCGATGCCTTGGGGGGGACGTACAGAGTGCGGATGCCGCGAGAGGGGGATAGAATGCGACCGTTGGGCCTCGGCGGTTCCAAGAGTGTTCTCAAGGCCATGAAAGATCGGCGGGTGCCAGCGGATTTACGTTTACGAAACCCGGTCTTGGTCGATAGTGAGGGACGGATAGCTTGGATCCTCTCTGGAGAATTAGATGAGGACCATAAGGTGACGCCGAAGACGAAGAAAATACTCAGGATCGAGGTGCAGAGAATATCGTGAATATGTCCAGTATGATGCCAGATGTGAAAGAGATACTAATACCGTCGGCTGAGGTGGACGCGAAAATACGTGAGATGGGCGAGCGCATAACCGAAGACTACGCGGGCGAGAAGCTCCTTCTAGTGGGTATCCTTCGCGGGGCCATAATAGTGATGGCCGATCTCATGCGAAACATAAACTTGCCATGCGAGATCGACTTTATGGACATCTCGTCCTACGGCTCGGGTAGCTCTTCGAGCGGCGTCGTACGCATCCTCAAAGACCTCGAAGAAGACATTACCGACCGCCACGTACTGGTTGTCGAGGACATCATAGATACGGGACTCACGCTCTCGTACCTGCGGCGTTCGCTACTCGCCCGCAAGCCCGCGTCACTGGAGATCTGCTCCCTACTCTCCAAGCCTTCGCGACGAAAGGCCGAGCTCGAGGTCAAGTATCTCGGGTTCGAGGTGCCGGACGAATTCGTGGTCGGTTACGGGCTCGACTACGCCGGCGCTTATCGCAACCTGCCGGACATCTGCGTATTGAATCCCGAGGTCTTCAGCGGCAAAGGCGTTTAGCTCGGCGTAAAAGAGATACCTTCGTTTGGAGAGTGTGGGTGTATAATCCGCATGTTATTTGACGAATCTCACGAGAGGTAGCCAAAGTTTTGGGCAGATTATTCAAGGGCGGCGGCGGGCTTTTGTACATCATTGTGCTCGCTATCTTTGTCCTGATCATGTTTAGGGTATTGTCAGCGGGTAGCCCGGATGTCAAGGAGTTAGACTCCCAGCAGTTCCAGAAGGCAATCGATCAGAACGCCTTCAAGCTAGACGTTCCAGCGGACGAACAGGGAACGCTCACGGTGATGGATAAAGACCAGACCGTCACAGGACTACTAAAGGATGGCAACAAGGAGTTCGAGTTCGCCTATCCCGAGCGTTATGACATAGCAGCCGCTTTCAACAAGGCGGACGTCCCTTTCGAGACTGACCCTCAGAATCAGGGTTTCTGGACCAGCGCGTTGCTGACCATTGGTCCGATCTTCTTGCTGATCCTGGTCTTCTTGTTCTTTATGAGCACGATGCAGGGCGGCGGTAACCGGGTGATGAGCTTCGGTAAGAGCAAGGCGAAGCGCATGACCAAAGACTCCCCGCAAGTCACTTTCGAGGACGTAGCTGGTGTCGACGAAGCTGTGCAGGAACTCACTGAGATCAAGGAATTTCTCGAATCTCCTCAGAAGTTTCAGAAGCTAGGTGCTCGTATCCCCAAGGGCGCGTTGCTCGTTGGTCCTCCGGGTACCGGTAAGACGCTGCTGGCTCGGGCGGTCGCTGGGGAGGCCGGAGTCCCGTTCTTCTCCATCTCTGGTTCCGACTTTGTGGAGATGTTCGTCGGTGTCGGCGCGAGTCGAGTGCGGGATCTCTTTGAGCAGGCGAAACAGAATTCGCCGTGCATCATCTTTATGGATGAGATCGACGCGGTCGGTCGTCAGCGTGGTGCGGGCATGGGTGGCGGCCACGACGAGCGCGAGCAGACGCTAAACCAGCTACTCGTGGAGATGGATGGCTTCGACTCCAAGAGCGGCATCATCATGATCGCCGCGACGAACCGCTCGGACATTCTCGACCCCGCGCTCCTGCGGCCAGGCCGTTTCGACCGTCAGATAGTCGTGGATCGCCCGGATCTGCCAGGACGCGAGAAGATCCTGCGCGTCCATACGCGAGGCAAGCCGCTCGCTGACGATATAGATATAGATACACTTGCCCGCTCTACACCCGGATTTACAGGGGCGGATCTCGCGAACCTCGTCAACGAAGCCGCGCTTTTGGCGGCCCGTCACGACAAGGAGCAAGTCGAGATGTCCGAGATGGAAGAGGCTATCGACCGCGTAATAGCTGGTCCCGAGCGCAAGACCCGGCTCATCTCCAAGAAGGAAAAGGAGATCACGGCGTTCCACGAAGCCGGACACGCGATAGTCGGGGCGTTGCTCCCTAAGGCGGACCCCGTACACAAGATCAGCATTATCCCCCGTGGCATGGCTCTGGGTGTCACGATGAGCTTGCCTACGGAGGATCGGTTCATGATGAGTCGGGGCGAGTTGATGTCTCAGCTGGCTATGATGCTCGGTGGACGTGCGGCGGAGCGCGTGGTGTTCGATGAGATCACGACCGGAGCCTCCAATGACCTGGAGCGCGTAACTCAGACTTCCCGCCAGATGGTGACCCGCTGGGGCATGAGCGAGAAGCTCGGGCCTATGGCGCTGGGTCAAGCACAGGGACAGGTCTTTATGGGCCGGGACTTCAACAACCAACCGGACTACTCCGATGAGATCGCCTTCCAGATAGACAAGGAGATACGTCGAATCGTCGACGAATCTTACGATACCGCCGAAGACTTGCTGATCCGAAACCGGGAGCTTTTGCAGAAGCTCTCGGACGACCTGATCGAGTACGAGACCGTGGACGCGAAACACCTGAAACGCCTGGTCGATGAGTACGCCGTAGACAACCTGCAATTCGAACCCGAAGGCCCGTTCCGCAACGGCCACGGGAAGTAAGAAACGAACAAAACTAGCACTGACGCCACCGCCGGGGCCGGAGACCGAATTTTTGGTCCCGGCCCCGCAGTCATGGGCATCCTCAACGTAACACCGGATTCCTTCTCCGACGGCGGAGACTTCGTAAACCCGGAGAAAGCCGCCGCCCACGCCGCAGCCATGCTCGACAACGGAGCTAGGATCATAGACATCGGTGGAGAATCAACCCGCCCCGGCTCGGACCCCGTGACACCCGAGGAAGAAAAATGCCGAGTCTTGCCGGTCATAAAGGCTATCCTTGCCGCTCGACCGGAGACCATCATCTCCATCGACACCTACAGGGCCGCGACCGCTGAAGCCGCTCTTGAGGCTGGGGCTGCTCTCGTCAACGATGTGTCCGCTTTGCGTGGCGACTCTCGCATGGCCGATGTCGTGTCTGAAGCTCGTTGTCCGGTCGTGCTCATGCACATGCTAGGCACACCCAAGACCATGCAGGAGAAGCCGAGTTACAAGGACGTAGTCCGGGAAGTCCGGGATTTCCTCGTCGAGCGCTCCGGGGCCGCCGTAGCATCCGGCATCGAACCCGGAAACATCATCCTCGACCCTGGCATCGGCTTCGGGAAGACACTGGCTCACAACCTTGCGCTACTCAGGGATCTCGACTCGGTAACAAACCTCGGTTTCCCGGTGCTGGTCGGTGCTTCGCGCAAGAACTTCCTCGGCAAACTAACAGGCGCGGAAGAAGCAAAAGACCGCGTCGCCGCCACTGTTGCCACGACCGTAATGTCCTACGAACACGGCGCGAAGTTCTTCCGGGTCCACGATGTGCGGGCCACTGCGGACGCGCTGGCGGTCGCCGTCGCAGTATGTGATGTCGATTGAGCCGAGCTTTTCTGAGCCTGGGTGGTAACTTGGGGGATCGACTCGGCTATCTGCGGGCTGCGGTGGATGCTCTGGATAATGGGCCTTCGATGGCTTTGCGAGGAGTGTCGAAGGTTTATGAGACGGAGCCGGTTGAGGTGCGCGGGGATCAGCCCCAGTACTTGAATTGCGTTGTCGAGGTGGAGTGTGGCGTTTCGGCGGTCGAGCTTTTGCGTTTCTGTCAGGGAGTGGAGGCCGCGCTCGGGCGGGAACGAAAGGGCGAGAGAGCGCCGCGCACGGTTGACATAGACGTGTTGTTGTTTGGGGAAGAGGTGATCTCATTTTCTGATCTGGACGTGCCGCATCCGGGAATAACTCGGGCTTTCAATTTGCGGGGACTCGCGGATCTCGACGCGGCGTTATATATTCCTGGCCTCGGAACGGTTGACGACGCGCTGTCCGGGGCGAGCCTTGATGGTGTGCGGGAACTGGAGGGTGTGTCTTTATGTTGATGGTGGTGGATGTCGGGAATACGCAGACGGTGCTTGGGGTTTTCGAGGGCGAAAGTCTGCGGGCGCAATGGAGGATCACGACGGAGGCCACTCGAACGGCGGATGAACTCGGAGCTGTCTACACGACCTTGTTTGCCCAGAAAGGTCTCGCCTGCGCGGACGTGGACGCCATGATCGCCTCTAGCGTCGTGCCGGTCTTGACTCGCGCCTACGAGGAATTGTCGACGGGAATCTTCGACGTGCCGTTTCAGGCGGTCGGGCCAGAGACAAATACCGGATTGAAGAATCTCTACGAGGATCCTGCATCAGTCGGCGCGGACCGTATCGTGAACGCTGTGGCGACCGGGCGTTACTATGGTTTCCCGGCGGTGATAGTGGATATCGGGACGGCCACGACCGTCGAGGCCGTAGATGGAGATGGAAACTACCTCGGCGGGGCTATTCTCACGGGGCTCAATGTGGCTTTAGAAGCTTTGATCTCTCGTACCGCCAAACTACCTAGCGTCTCGCTCGAAGGCGCGGCCCCGCCTGCTATCGCCACTAATACACCGGATTCGATTCGTAGCGGGTTTATCTACGGGTATGCGGGAGCGCTTGATGCTCTGATCCGACGCTTCAAGACCGAACTCGACCACCCGGAAGAGGAAATACAGGTGATCGCGACCGGAGGACCAGCCTCGGTGATCGTGCGCCACTGCCGCGAAATTAATATTTTCGACGGCGAACTAACGCTAAATGGCCTTCGTGTCCTGCATGAAATGAACCTTTAGGCCGCTAGATATCGGACATCAAGCTTTATTGTTCGCTTGTATACAAAATTTACATTGAAAGTTCCTTGACACGTCCGTATACTCTCCGAGCTTATGACTGACAAGAACCAAGAATTAGTTACGCCGGAAGGTCTGGAAAAGCTCCAGGAGGAGTTGCGCTACCTCACGGAGGAGCGTCGGCGGGAGATTGCGGATAGGATCCGGCAGGCTCGGGAGTTCGGGGATATCTCCGAGAACTCCGAGTACGACGATGCCAAAAACGAGCAAGGATTGTTGGAGCGTCGAATTAGTGATCTCCAGCGTCGGACTCGTAACGCGAAGGTCGTCGAGCCGTCGAATACGAGCGCGGGGACCGTGGATCTCGGTACAAAGGTCACGCTGCGGGTCGTGGAGGGCGGCGCGGAGCGGACGTTCCAGATCGTCAGCTCCAACGAGTCGGACCCCACGGACGGCAAACTCTCGCACGCCTCGCCCGTCGGTCGGGCGGTACTGCGGCGCAAAGTCGGCGAGAAAGTAATGGTCTCGACCCCTCGCGGCGCGACGGAGTACGAGATCGTGAACGTCGAGGCCGCGAGCTAGACGCTCCGGCCC
>JBGTDE010000266.1:0-15019 GCA_041748475.1 Rubrobacteraceae bacterium
TCCCAGTCCTCGTAGGACCACCCGGACGTTCCCAGGTAAAGACCCGAAACCGGAGGCTCCACGTGTCCGGTCCCGCCTTCGAAAAGCTGTTGTTGGAGAGGTTTATCCACGGTAACGTCGGCGATGCTAACACAGCAGGGCAGAGCGTTTTTATGAAAGCTCTTTCTACTCATCCATCCGTGATGTATTAGATTGGCGGAATGAAAGTCTTCTACAGTGACCAATTCGTGCTTCCGCTCCCGGACGGACACCGTTTTCCGATGGTCAAATACTCGATGCTTCGCGAGCTAGTCGCCGCGTCCGATATCTGTGTCGCGGGCGAGCTCTTAGTTCCGGAGGCCGTCACCAACGAAGAAATATTGCGGGCGCACGATCCCGCATATCTGGAGCGCGTCGTGACCGGCACGCTCTCGGACAAAGAAGTCCGACGCATCGGGTTTCCATGGACGGAACGGATGGTCGAACGCTCCCGCCGTGCCTCGGGCGGAACTCTCGGAGCGTGCCGGGCCGCTCTCGAAGACGGTATCGCAGCGAACCTGGCTGGTGGCACGCACCATGCCTTGCACCGCCGAGGAGAAGGCTACTGCGTCTTCAACGACTCTGCTATCGCGGCCCGTGCGATCCAGGCTTCGGGACTAGCCGAACGGATCGTCGTCATCGACACGGATGTCCACCAGGGAAACGGGACCGCCGAAATATTGGCCGGAGACTCGTCGACCTTCACATTCTCTATGCACGGCGAGAAGAACTTCCCTTTCGACAAAACGACAAGCGATCTCGACATCCCGTTACCAGACGACACGGACGATACAGAATTTCTGGCGGCGCTGGAACGTGGATTGGAGATCTCGTTGGAGCGGGCAGACCCGGAGTTGGCGATCTACCTGGCCGGAGCAGACCCGTTCGAGGACGACAAACTAGGTCGCCTGAAAGTAACCAAAGAAGGTCTCGCCGAACGCGACCGGATGGTTCTCGAAGCGTGCCAACAGCGCGACATCCCGGTCGCCGTAACGATGGCGGGAGGCTACGCCCCGAACGTCGCCGACACCGTGGACATCCATTTTCAGAGCATCCAAACCGCATCGAAAATGCTACCTAAGAAAACGCAACCCAAGAAAATACAACCCGATCATAGGAGAGAAACTCATGGCGGATAAAACAACCCACATCATCCTCGGCGCGACCGGCGGTATCGGCTCCGAACTTTGCCGTCACCTATCCAAGACGGGCGCGAACCTTGTGCTAGCGGCCCGCGACGAGGACAAGCTAAAGAAGCTAGGCGATGAACTCGGAGCCGAGCATCACTCCCTCGACGCGACCAAGAGCGATGAAGTAGACGATCTCTTCGCCGACACCGTGGACGAGCATGGCAGCATTTACGGTGTCGCTAATTGCGTAGGTTCCTTCCTCATAAAGCCCGCGCATCTGACTTCGGACGACGAGTTCGCGTACACGATCTCCCAGAACTTGACGACGGCGTTCAATGTCGTGCGGTCTGCGGCCCGGAACATGCCGGACGGTGGCTCGGTCGCGCTGCTCTCGTCCGTCGCGGCCCGCGTCGGGCTCTCCAACCATGAAGCCATAGCAGCCGCAAAGGCCGGAGTCGCGGGGCTCGCGCTCTCGGCGGCTGCCTCATACGCCGGGCGAGGTCTGCGCTTCAACGTCGTGGCACCTGGTTTGGTCGAGACGCCCATGACCGCCAACGTCACTCGGAGTTCCACGGCCCGACAGGCATCGCTGGACCTTCATCCGCTCGGGCGGCTAGGCCAACCGAAAGACATAGCCAACGCGTTAGGTTTCCTGCTGGATCCCGCAAACGATTGGATCTCCGGCCAGACCTTCGGTGTCGACGGTGGCCTATCAGCCCTTCGCCCCTTACCCCGTCGATCCCCCAGAAACTAGAAGGAGCCCTAGATGACCGAAAACTCCCCGACCAAAAACTCCTGCATAGTAGTCGGCGCGGGCATCTCCGGCCTACTAGCCGCCACCGAATTACAAAACTTTGGCTGGCAAGTAACAGTCCTGGATAAAGGCCGGGGAGTCGGAGGACGCATGGCTACCCGACGAGTCGGTGGAGCCCCCTGCGATTCTGGAGCCCAGTTCTTCACCGTTCGCACAGAACGCTTCGAGAAGCTGGTCGAAGGCTGGATCCACAACAAAGCCGCCGCTGAATGGTCCCGTGGTTTCCCAAACGCCGACGGCGAAGGTGGCAACGACGGACACCCACGCTACCGGGGCTCCCAAGGTATGACAAGCATCCCCAAATATCTCGCCCAAAATCTGGACGTGAGGACCGGAGAAAAGGTCGTCGAAATTCGGCACGACAGCGAGGTCTGGGAAGTCACCTGCGAGTCCGACCTTGCTGTAAATGGGTCGGTTCTAGTGATGACGGCTCCGCCGCCGCAGGCTTTGGAACTCGTGCAGTCCGGCAACTATGAGTTGGATGAAGGCTTGCGTACTACTCTTGAGAGCATCACCTACGATCCCTGTTTGGCGGTAATGGCGATATTAGATGGTCCGACCGGGGTGCCGGAACCGGGGGCCGTCCAGATCAAGGGTGAGACCCTGGATCTCATCGCCGACAACAAGCAAAAAGGGATCTCCACGGAACCCGCTATCACCATCCACGGTGGCCCAAACTGGAGCCGCGAACACTACGACGAGTCGGAGGAGCAAGTCACATCGAAACTTCTATCGCTGGCCTCGTCCCAACTAGATACGGACCTCTCATCAAAAATCCAGGAAACCTCGCTGCACCGTTGGCGATACAGTTGGGTCACGGAGAGCCATCCAGAGCCGTATCTGGCTGCAGAGGATGGTCCTCGGTTGGTTTTCTGTGGGGATGGCTTTGGGCAGCCCAAAGTTGAGGGTGCAGCTCTTTCGGGGTTAGCGACGGCGGATTATCTGCTGGGTCGCGAGACTTGAAAATGTTGTTCTTGACGCATCTCACCGCGACGCTTTTTATGGTCGGAGTAATCTGGTTTGTCCAGATCGTGCATTATCCCCTGTTCGACCGCGTCGGCCCATCCGTATTCACCGCCTACGCGGATGCCCACTCCCGCCTGACCACGTATGTCGTCGGACCGCCGATGCTTTTGGAACTCTCGACGGGTGTTCTGTTGCTCCTGTTTCGTCCGGTCAACGTTCCGGCGGCGGTGCTGTGGGTCGGGCTCGCCCTTATAGCTGTTATCTGGCTCTCGACAGCGTTTCTGCAGGTTCCACGTCACGAGATCTTGGGAATTGATTTCGATTCGATAGCCCATCAAGGACTAGTGGCGACTAATTGGATCCGCACCGTCGCCTGGACCTTTCGGGGGGCGTTGGTACTCTGGATCTGCGCCCGTCTCATCGCTTGATACGTGGCGGCTGGTAGCTGGAAGTGGTAAAAGTAATGAATAAGACTAGAATTTTTGGGAGAGGCAAGGAGAAGGGTATGGGAAATAGACGAGTCGCGCTAAAGCCGCATGTCACCAAGATCCGCCACTGGGTAGACGAAGGCCGGGGCGACGATTGGATCGCCCACGAGCTGAATACCACGTCGTCAAGCGTACAGAGCTTCCGCTCACGCAACTCGATCTACCGCCGCGACCCCGTAAGGCGCGGTCAACTCTCTGAACACACTGTAGTACTGAACGAATCGGAATCCGGCATCCTGCTCGAAACCGACGCTCAAGACTCTGAAGTTTTCCACAAAGAGTGGCGCCGGTATCTCGACGGCTCGCCCGAAGACCTCCAGCTAGTCATAACCCAAGACCGCATCTATCTGGAGAAAGTCCGCTGAACGATCCAGAGTCTATTGTGGAGATACACCTCGAAATAGACGAAGCTCGGGAGCTACACGCGACTTTGGAAGAACTGCTCGAAACTGGGTCGTCTTCTCCCGCTCTCGAAAAACTTTATCGTAACCTCGGGTGGCGGCTGCTTGCCGCGAGTGGTGGGACGGGGCTTACGGCCCGGATCTCCGAGGTGGCCCGCGACTCCCGGACACTCGAAGAGTACGAGGCCGCACGTAACCGGGAGCTAGGACCAATCCTCGATGGACTCGAACGTGGGGAGAACCGCGACCCGTAGGGTGTGGTGCCCGTGTTATCCAAACTGTTATTCGACTGTAGCCGGAATGTAATAGAAGGTCTGTATATTCAGATCAATGGACTTACCCCCTTCGAGTCCAGCGGATCACTCCGGGGTCTGGATCACGCAGACCCCGGTATTCTTGTGCTAATCTTTGCTCGCCCCTAAATCAACTCTAACAGTATCGCGGTACTCGCTGGAAAGGTTCGAGACATGTCAGCAACTATCCTCACGCTCCTGGCCGCGATGCTTTTTGGCGGTTTGGCTCTCCTATCCCAGTACGCTCGCAAGAGCCGAGCCGCCGAGATCACACTGCTCATCACCATCGTCGCCGCCTCGCTGCTGATCCTATTGGTAGGTATCTTCGTGGGCGCGGGCATGTTCTTGCTTGCTTCTCGTGAGGATTCGACCGCGCAACAAACCCTCACCGCTGCGACCGGAGTAGCAGCGGTTCTGGGCGGTCTTATTGGCACCGGCCTATGCGTCCCAGCGATAATCCGGATCTTCCGCAGCCCCAAAACCCGTTCAATGCAAGCTACCCAAAACTCCGACGCAGCCCCCTGGGGAACTTCGTCAGCTTCGGAGGGCGTAGTCGATGCGGATGAAACCAGCAGGTTTTGGACGGACCCCACGATTCTCTTCGCTGTTTGGCTTTTCGCGCTGGTCTTGATGAACAACTTGGCCAGCATACTAGCGTTCGCTATATCCCCGGAGCAGACCGGCGAGCTCATCGCGCAGGCGGGACAGGTAACTTTCGGGACTGTGGCGACGAGTCAACTTCCGTTCGTCATCATAGCCGCCGCTGGCGTGGGCCTGTTCGTGACGCGAGACTGGCGCGGGACGCTGGAGCGGCTTGGATACAGTGCCATCAACCTAAAGCAACTCGGGATGGTTGGGTTGTTTATTTTGGGGGCTCTCGTGGTCTCTTACGGGACGGATGCCCTGTTCGCTGCGTTTCAGCCGGATCTCTACGATACGGTTGGCAAGCTCTCCGAGTCCATGTTCAGCTCTCAGGGGATGAGCCCACTCTCCGCAGTACTGTTTGCGCTAATGATCGGGGTAGGCGCGGGCCTCGGCGAGGAATCTCTCTTCCGAGGCGCGGTCCAGCCAAAACTCGGCATCGTCCTGACCTCTATCCTCTTCGCCTCAATGCACATTCAATACGGGCCATCAATACTGCTGCTATTCATCTTCCTGCTCTCGGTCGCTCTCGGCTTTTTGCGACGGTACGTCAACACCACCGCCACTTTCTTGGCCCACGCCGGATACAACGCTTCGAGCGTACTGCTCGCCTATTTTGTTGGTATATAGCCTGCTGCTCTAAATATTCTTGTGCATCAGGAGCCATTCAGGTTCACCACTTGGCGTGTGTCCGAAAGTGGTTTGGACTTTGAAACCGCAATTTTCGTAGACTCGGATGGCGCGTTCGTTGAATGCGGCCACCGTTAGCCGGAAGCTATCTGGGGAGTACTTGGTTTCGGCGAGATCCACGCCCGCCTGGACGAACCGACCTCCGAGTCCCTGTCCCGTAAGATCTGGACGCATACCAAGCCCTACGTCCAGCGAATTTTCCGGGTAGAGTCCCAACTCGATACCCGCTCTGACGCGGGCATCCACCCCAAAACCGAAATAGCCTACGAGGTTTCCGTATTCGTCGTGAACGGAGTGGTAATTGTGGAGTAGGTCCAATAGGACGTTCGCTGCATCCGGGCTGATGTTGTAGATGGAGTACGGTGGGTCGTAACGCCAGTCGGATATAGCGCGAGCATCGTTTTCGGTGATGGGACTGAGAGTGAAGATCAAGGTTTAGCCGGGGTCGTGGATCAGGCGGCTATGGATCCCGCTACCGGCACGATGTGCTGCTCGGGTTCCAGAGCGGTGGCGATGCGAATTAGTATTCCGCTTACTTCGGTGTCGAGTCCGCGGGCGATGCTTTCCAGGACACGGGATGACGGATCTTTCTCTCCGCGCTCTATCTCGGCGAGATATGAGACGGACACGTGAGCACCTTCGGCGACCTCGCGCAGAGTTAGGTTGCGTTCGTTCCGCTCTGCCCTCAGCGTCTCGCCAATGGTTGAGAGTAAGTCCTTCTTTTCTTGCGCCGGGTGAATCTCCACGGTCTTCATAGCTTGGATTCTATCCCTCAACCACCGACATTGGCAACCCTCCCGCCAACTGCTTTACGAGAGCGACCTGCTCTGCGTCGACTTCAGGCGTTCCAAACGGTGTCTCCATGACCATCGGAATGCCAGGAATCCCCGCGAACAACACCGGCCACGACTTCTCCGGCACCTGTCCCTCCCCTATACGCGCATGTCCATCCCGATGACTACCAAACTCGTTGCGGGCATCGTTCAAGTGCAAGACAGCTACCGCGTCGCCGAGACTGCTTTGCAGTTCTTCAGCTACGCTCGCGGCGGCATCCGGAGTCGATAGATCGTAGCCAGCTACAAAAGCATGAGCCGTGTCGACGCACACACGGACCTCCGCCCGCTCAGCCACATATGCCAACGTCTCGAACGTCGAACAGAGTTGCGTTCCCGCGCCAACGGAATTTTCCACCACGGGTT
Organism: Rubrobacteraceae bacterium; assembly: GCA_041748475.1. Lineage (GTDB taxonomy): Bacteria > Actinomycetota > Rubrobacteria > Rubrobacterales > Rubrobacteraceae > JACDDK01. The sequence goes on from JBGTDE010000266.1 coordinate 6,642, forward strand.
CGGCAGCGTCCAGTCCAGCCAGGTCGCGGGCTTTTTTCAGACCTTCGATCAGTCGCTGCGCTCCGGCCTCTTCGCCGTCGCCGCCGTGACTGCCCGAGTGGACGACGACCACATCAGCGCCGATGTCGCCCGCCGCTCGAAGCTCCAAGGCGAGGGAATGGACCGAGCGATCATGATGGTCCGGTTTTGCGGAAGCCAGGTTGATCAGGTACTTAGCATGAACCGCCACGAAGAGGTCCAAGCGGCTCTTTCCTTCGCGGAATGCTTGAGCGTCGGGTCGGGGTGTCGCATCGGCCCAGCCCTGGGGGTTGGAGACGAAGATCTGGACCGTCTCGCAGCCGAGCGATTCCGCCGAGGCGAGGATCTTTTTCAGTCCGCCGGAGGTCGGGAGATGGCGTCCGATCCGACTGGTTCTCTGGCTGGGTTTCCGGCTATATCTCTCTGTGGGTTTTGTCATCGGGCGAGATTCTAGTACCCCGACGACCGTTTGACTGTGAGCGATATAATATGTAGAAGATTTTCGATATATCCAAAACAAGAGGGAGCGTGAAGCTCGTGGCGATCGAGGGCAAAATAGCGAAAATATTAGGTCGGGGCGAGATCGTAATAAACCGGGGTCGGATCGACAGCGTTCGGCACGGGATGGTTTTTGAGGTCTTCGCCGCCGAAGGCGACGAGGTCTGGGATCCAGACACCGGCGAAACTCTCGGAACGGTAGAAGACATAAAAGCTCACGCTGAAGTCACCGAGGTGAAAGACCGGCTCGCTATCGCCCGGTTGCGGCAAGAGCAATCCTCGTCGCCGTTCGGGGCGGCGGGCATGGGAGACATGCAGGACAACCTCCAGCGCATGTTCCAGCAGATGTTTGGAGAGGGTGTGCAGGTGCAGGGCTTCGGAGTGCCCACAAGCGACGACGAGGAAGAAGAGATCTTTGGTGCTCCGCTCGAAGACGTGACGAAAGTCCAGGTTGGGGATGCGGCGCGTGAGATCCGGAACCCCTCCTGACACGTCGCCGCTAGAGCCGTCCGACAAATGCAAAACTTCTCCCGGCTGCCTATAACGTTCGGCCTGATCGGGGTTTGCATCGCACTGTTCATCGCCGTAGCCGCCGCAGGCGATAGCTATGGCGTCCCGATCAACGTCGGCATCGTCACCCAACCTCAGGAAGTCCTGATCCTGGGCGCGTTGGTCCCATCCGCCGTCGCGAACGGCGAACCCTGGCGACTCCTCTCAAGCACCTTCCTGCACGCGGGCTTCGTTCATCTCGCCTTCAACATGCTCTCTCTGTACTTTCTGGGGTCTTTGGTCGAAGGGACCTTTGGACGAGCCCGGTTTCTGGCTCTGTACATCGCGAGTGGGATTGCGGGCGGACTCGCGTACCTGTACTTCGACGGCTCCGGTTACGCCGTCGGCGCTTCGGGGGCTATCTTCGGGTTGCTCGGCAGCGTCTTTGGATACTCCATGAAGCGAGGCGCGTTCTCCTGGCAGAATCCCGTCATCCGGCAGCTACTCATCCTTACCGCCTTGAATCTCTACCTCGGCTTCTCCATACCAAACATCTCGAACACCGCGCACATTGGCGGTCTCGTTGGCGGATTGGCGTTCGGGTACTTTAGCGCGACGACAATGTACTCGCAAAAGAAACTCAATGCTTCGATTCCGACGCTCCTGATCCTGGGCCTGGAACTTGTCCTACTCGCGGTCTGGATCTTCGCGGTAGCCCCAGTCTGACTACGTTAGTCTGCGCGAGGGCGACGTTTGCGTGGGGTCGAGCGTGAATGTCTCAGAAGCACGATCATCAGGAATCCGAGTGCGAGGATGCTGCTGACGAACAAGTTTCCTCGGATCGTGCCGCCGATCAGGAACGCTGGGTCGATGCGAAGCGCCTCCACAAAGAAGCGTCCTACGGAATAGAAGCTCACGTAGATCATCATGAGGTCGCCTTCGAGCAGCCATCCAGAGAAACGCCGCGCCAAGTAAAGCAGCAATAAGCAGCCGAGCAGATTCCAGATCGACTCGTATAAGAACGTCGGGTGGAATGTCGTCGCATCTGCGAATCGCTCCGGGACGCTCTGCCGATTCTCCGGGGATATCTCGATAGCCCACGGCAGCTTCGATGGCCGTCCGTAGAGTTCCTGGTTGAAGTAGTTCCCCCATCGACCGATGGCTTGAGCCAGGATCAGGCCCGGCGCGATAGCATCGGCAAAGGCCAACGTGCTAATTCCTTTTACCCGGCAGAAGATCAAAAGTCCAAGAAACCCACCAACGACCCCTCCATATATTCCGAGTCCTCCATTGTTCACCAGGAAAACCGCTGGGAATGGGTCGTCTTGGTAGAGATCGTAATCGGTAATCACGTGATACGCCCGCGCACCAATGAAACCGAGAGGAATGATCAGGAACAACGAATCGACCGCGAGGGTATCTTCGAAGCCTTTACGGGCTAGCTCTTTCGTCGTCAACCATGTCGCCGCGATGATGCCAAGCGCGATGCACAGGCCGTAGTACCTAAGCGGGAACGGCCCGAGACCGAAGATTTTCGGTATCTCGAAGATGTTCGGCGATGGCGGACTAGGCAAGGATAACAATAAATCGAACACGGCTGGCACTATACCTTATTGAACGCCGGAGTTGGCATAGGCCGCCACGAGGCTCTCATCGGTGGGAGCGCCCTTACCCTGAATACCGTAGTACTCTTCAAGCACACCGCGCACGGCTGGAGCGGCGGTCACCTCGCTGTGGTCCCCGCCCTCGACCATCACCACAACTACCAGCGGCTGCTCATCTCGGTCTTCGGCCCATCCGGCAAACCAGTTCACGGGGTCTTTCATCGGCATCTCACCCGTGCCACTCTTCCCGACAATGGAGAGTTCGGACTTCACAAAGGCGGGCGCCGCTGTTCCGTCCGGGCCAGTCACTAGCTCGAAGCCTCGCAGCATCTCCGCTCGGGCCGCAGGGTTGAAGTCTATGCGACCCTCGGGCTCCGGCTGTAGCTTATTGACGTCTTTCTTGTCCTGGCTCATGGTCTCTTTCGCCAGGTGCGGGGTTACGAGAGTCCCGCCGTTCTGGACCGTCGCGTAGGCTTGGGCCATCTGGATGGGACTCACCAGCACGTCGCCCTGTCCGATGGATAGGTTCGCCCAGTCCCCGATACCATAGGGACGTTCGAGATATCCGAGGGTCTCCTTCTGGTACGACTCGAACCACGAACGTGTCGGCACCCGTCCGGGAGTTTCGCCGACAAGGTCGATGCCAGTCGTGGAACCAAACCCGAACCGTTCGAGGAAACTGGGGAGCAAGTCCTCATCGTCCGTACTCTCCCACATCCAATCGGCTACCTGATAGAAAAATTTGTCGTTCGAGTCCATGATGGCCTCGGCAAAGTTCTGGGTTCCGTGCGATGCGCCTTCTCCCCCGTAAGACTGCTTCCACGAGTACATGCAGAGCGTGGGCGCGGATTTCGGTCGCCAGCATCCACCGGGGTCCGTAACGGTAGTGTAAGCGTCGATCACACCGGTCGCGAAACCAGCCAGCCCGGTGAACACCTTGAACGTCGAAGCCCCTGGATACGCGGCCACGATGGCGCGGTTGGTGAACGGTGAGTTTGAGTTCTCATTGTCATTGAGATACTCGAAGGTGTCGATTTCGTCGTCGCCGGAGATACCGCCCACGAAGAGTTGCGGATCGAAGTTCGGGCGGCTCGCCATAGCTAAGATCTCCCCGTTGCGCGGGTCCATCGCGACTACCGCGCCACCTTCGCCGGATGTGCCCTCCGCCTGAGCACGGGCAAGAGCAGCATCCAACTCTTCTTCGGCGGCTCTCTGGAGTTTCATGTCGAGGGTGAGCTTGAGATCCTTGCCCGCCACAGGCTCGGTGACGCTTTCGGGTTTGCTGAGTTCGGGAGATAGTTCCGGCTGTCCGTCAGCGCGGGTTCCGTCCGCTCGGCGCACGGCAACGGCTTTACCGGTAGCGTCCCGGCTGTAGATCATCTCGCCCGGTTTGCCGCTCAACTCGTCCTCGTAGTACACCTCGATACCGCTCTTGCCGATCACCGCATCGTTTGAAACGCCGTCGAAGCTCTTCTGCTTCAACTCGTCCGGGGTGATCGCACCGGTGTAACCCAGGACGTGCGAGGCTATCTCGGCCTTCGGATAGTTTCTAACCCAATCCTTGTTGATGCTGACCCTCGGAAACTCATGCGTCCGCTCGCTGACATAGGTGACGGACTCGCGGTCGGCGTTCTCCTTCACCAGCATCGAACCGTAGGGGTCCATCTTCTTTGCCCCATCGTAGCGTTCAAGGACGGATTTCGTGTCAGCTTTGAGGATCTTGGTTAGTTCCTCGACCTTCTCGCGGGAGATGTGGGCTGGTATCACGGTCACGTTCATACCGGGGATATTGTTAGCGAAAACTTTACCGTTTCGGTCGTAGATCACACCCCGTTGAGCGGGTATCTTGATCTCCTTCTGTATCGTCTCCCGCGCCCGGTCGCTCTGATCCTCGGAACTCAAAACCTGCAGATGCCACAACCTGGCGCCCAGTATTACGAACACGACGGCGACGAGCATGGCGACGGTGACGACCCGCACCTGCATGTTGCCCTTGGTGATCGCAGGCGTCGATTCTTTTTTCTTCTGCGGCCCGGTGTCCGGCAGACCTCTACCGCCTCCTCGCGGCGGACGACGCAACATCCTCTACGACACCCTTTCTGCTCGGACGATTAGCCGCTGAGAGTAATCCGGCAACGTACACGTCTGCAACGTGACGACGTTCTTACCATCGACCGGGCGCGTCACGTAGATATCTGACGGGTCTACGATCATCTTCTTGTAAACTCGGTACTTATACTGCCTGCCGTTCGAGTCGGCGAGCTGAACTTCGTCACCCTTCTCTAGTTTGTCCAGGTCGAAGAACGCAAGGAAGCTCTCCGTGCTCGGATACCCAAGACGATGACCGGCTATATACACGTTGGCATTTCTCTGCCACGGATACCCCGTACCTTTAAGATGTATGCCCGCATTCTCGCGCAGAGCTTCTTCATCGTTCCCCGTCGCCGGTGGCACAGCGGAGTCCTGAACGCGCCTCATGCCGGGGACTGTGAGGAACAGGGACTTATCGTCCGGGGAGTAAACGTTCTGCTGCTTGCCGTCGACCTCCCTCTTCTGGGAATCCGCTTTGGCTGATTTGGTCTCGGTGCTTTTGGCTGTTTTATTGTTGATTGTCTCGGATTTACTGAGGACTGGCGCGTTGAAGGCTTCGGGGGATGCCGAGGCTTTTCCGGCGACTATGTCCGGGTTTATAAAAGACGGGCCGACGAAGAAGGTCGCGATCAGGGCGAGTCCCGCTCCCACGAGCGCGACACTCACGAGGTTCAAGATTGTGTTCGCGATCCTCACTCGCAACCCTTCCGTTACCCTACAGACGCGCCGTGTGGCACACCCTCCGCAACATCACTAAACAAGCTCCTCACAAACGCGCTTATTCTATCCGAAATACGGACGCGCATCGGTTCTGGATGACTCGACTTATTCAGAAACTACAAACGATTTGGTGGCTATGGGCTTTTCTCCACCGGCTTGACTCACGCTCACGGTGTAGTCACCTGGTGATACCGGCTCCCCGGATGCAGAGCGGATGGAGAATTTGATCATACCGGATACCTTGCCACCGTCGCGTACGAGTCGCTCTTCGGCCTCGCCCCCGACTTCCAACTCTCCGCCGGACGCAAACAACCACGAGAGTACGGTCGCCCGATCCGCTCTCACGACACTAGCCTCCAGTCTCCCATCCGACATCCCCTCGACGATCAAATAAACCCGCAACACCTCCGGCGAGACGCTGAAGGTATCTACATCCGGCGGCGGATACAGCGAATCCTCACCACTCACCACAATGTCCTGGACACCTGTACTCGTCCGGCTCTCGCCGGGAGTGAATCCCCCACCTCCCCGAAACAGCGAAGTCACGCCCGTCACGAAGACAACAATCAGTATCCCGACCAGCGCGACCACCGGCCAGTAGACGCGTTGGCGGGTTGACCTGTCGTGAGCTGTCTCCGGCAGGGATCTCATGCGGCGGCGACCTTTGATCTACGCGAGCGTCGCCACAACGCAAGCGTGGCGGCATTGTGAAAAACGTGCGCTATCACCGGTGCGAGAAGCCCTCCAGTCACGACGTACAATCCCCCGAACAACAATCCCGCGAGCATCGCCCAAACCGTCCAGAATAGGTAGCGGCGATCCGGACCAATGTGCAACGCCCCAAACAGAATAGCCGCAACCACCAACCCGAACTCCGGTTGAACGGCACCCCGAAAGAGAAGCTCCTCGCCAACACCGGAGAACAAAGAGATCAGCGACAAATCTCTCAGACTGCCACCGTCAACCAACATCGGGGCCAATTCGTCCGAGACTTCCCGAACGACCCGCGACACCCGGTACAGGAGAATCCCAAGAGAAACGGTCATCACAGCGGAGGATAAGCCAAGGGCGATCCCGAAGGTCACCGAGTCGCCGAGAAAGTGGAATTCGCGTCCCCGAAGGAAGTTCCAGAGTGTGGCGACCACGGTCAGCCCGCCGTAGAAGAGGGCCGCCGTGCTAACGAAACGAGGTGTCAGGGTAAAGCTCCGTAGTTTTCGGGATACGACCGCGATCATAAGGTAACATTATCCGGCTATTGTATCGGATACGAAATCCCCACTCGTTGCGCGTTGCAACTCGGAGGTAGAGAGAGAAGATGCTCGACACGTCAATCTTCAAGGCTTACGACATCCGCGGCATCTACCCGGATTCCCTAGACGAGGACACCGCCCGCAATATAGGCCGGGCCTACGTCGGATACCTGGGTCTCTCGGGCAGCCGCGTCATCGTAGCTCGGGACATGCGCCTCTCGGGGACAGCTCTCCGGGACGCTTTTATAGAGGGCGTCACTCAGGCCGGGGCTGATGTTCTGGATCTTGGTCTAGTCTCCACGGATGCCCTTTACTTCGCCGTCGGACATCTGGAGGAGCCGGGCGGCGCCATGATAACAGCCTCTCACAATCCCAAGGAATACAACGGCTTTAAACTCTGCAAACAGAATGCCATAGCCCTCTCCGGCGAAGAAGGCATATCTCGTATAAGGGATCTCATCCAGTCAGATAAACTTCCGGAGCCCGCCGAATATCCGGGCTCCGTCGAAGAAGACGACATCACCAAAGACTACGCAGCCCACTGCCTCGGCTTTATCGACCAGTCAGGCTTGCGTCCGCTAAAAATCGTCGTGGATGCGGGCAACGGCATGGCCGGAAAGATGCTTCCACCGGTCTTCGAGCAACTGCCGTTCGAGTACGTCTCAATGTACTTCGAATTAGACGGCTCGTTCCCGAACCACCCACCCAATCCCATAGAACCCGAGAACGTGCGCGAGTTGCAGGAGCGCGTCGTGGCCGAAAACGCGGACTTTGGGGTAGCCTTTGACGGCGATGCCGACCGATGCTTCATCGTGGACGAGAAGGGTGGGGCTATCTCCGGTGATTTGCTCGCCGCTCTGGTTGCCAAAAGCGTGCTCGAAAAGGAGCCAAAAGCGACTATTCTGTACAGTGCCGTATGCTCCAAAGCCCTGCCGGAATTGGTGGAGCGCGAGGGTGGCAAAGCCGTTCGAACACCTGCGGGACACTCGATCATCAAGCCCCGGATGCGCTCCAACAAGGCGGCTTTCGGCGGGGAGCATTCCGGTCATTTTTATTTTCGGGACAACTACTACGCTGATTCCGGAGTAATAGCGATGCTCGCTGTGGCAGAGTTGGTCGGGCGGCAAGATAAGCCAGTTTCGGAATTGCTCGCGCCGATAGATCCGTATGTGCGCTCCGGCGAGATCAACTCTTCTGTAGAGGATCAAACCTCAGCCCTGCACGCCATAGAGGAACACTACGCCGCTAAAGACCCAGTCAGCATAGACCACCTCGATGGCCTGACCGTGGACTTCGGGGACTGGTGGTTCAACCTTCGCCCATCCAACACCGAACCCCTGCTCCGCCTCAACGTGGAGGCAAGCGACCCGGACACCATGCAACGCGAACGCGACGCGCTACTACGCATGATCGGTGGATGACGAGAAGCAGCTAGTCAGCGATTCAGATTGTCAGCCAGTGCGTTGGCTTTGTGAGTGATTAAGATTAACTAAAAAGAGACAGCCGGGAACTTCCCGACTGTCTCTTGACTTGGGCTTTCACTTGCGGCTTGTTAGTTTACGGTTACCAGGTTCCTTACTTCGCGAACTCCGTCGGTGTCAGCGGCGATCTCACCGATTGCGTCTTTGATCTCGATAGTCGAAGCTACGCCCCGGATCTCCGCTACTCCATCGTTTACTTCGACGTTTAGCTTTGGGAGATCCTTGGT
>JBGTDE010000267.1:0-2448 GCA_041748475.1 Rubrobacteraceae bacterium
CCACCTTCCTCGAATGAGAGAAACTCTCGAAAGACGAGTGCCACAACCCCTGCATGAGCCACCGTCCGATACACTCGCATCGTCACGCCCGACAACGCCGTGGACGCTCCAAAAACCATCGCCAGCACCGCGACATCCACGACCGCGCCGATACCGAAAACCTCCCACGATTCGGAACTGAATACGTCGCCCAGTAGAGCAACGAGGGAACCCTGCACTATTCGGTACGCAAACCAGACCGCCGCGACTGCGAAGAGCGCGTGTGCTTCCCAGGTGAGCACCCGGTCGCGGAATCGGCGACCTACAAAATGGAGTACCGTCGCTTCCGCCGCGAGCGTGAAGAAGAGAGCGTCCCCGTCCAGCAACAGCACGACTGCCAGTGTGCCGAGCAGAACGCCGACGAGAGCCTGCGTATAGGCTACGCGCTCACCTCCATGAATGTTTCGCAGAGTCGCCGCTGCCAGCGCGTATGCAGCAGCTCCCCCCGTGCAGACCCAACCGGCGGGAGCGGATTCGAGGCTCCAGATCCCCTGGATAAAGAAAAGGGCCAGGAGTGGTGAAGATAGGGAAAGGATGTGAGTCAGGGCATTGCTGCGAAGGATGGCCTCGTCCGAGATCAACCACCGCAACAAGGAGCTGGTATCCGGGAACGACCAACTCTCAGGTCGGCGCTCGCGCAAGACCTCCCGAGATACCGGCGTAAACCACAGCACGAGCCAAGTCAGTATCGCACCAAGACCAAGCGCCCATTGGTCAGCCGTCGCTACATCCACCGAACCGTAGATCTCCGAGTAGAAAGCCGCCATGAACACCAGCCATGTACCAACTCCCGCGAAAGCCAGCAAAGACCGCCAACCTTTGAAAAGATAAGTAGCCGCAGCACCCGCGAGAATTCCACAGGTGTATGCCACCAAGCCACCCACGGAGCCCGATTCCGAGTACAGTACAAATGGAGTCGCCAAACCTCCAGCCACCCCGATCAAGGCCAGAGCAGGCTCGGATTGCCTCAAGGACAACACAAATGCCAACACCGTCACGCAGACCATAAACCCAACCGCCACAGCGTAAGACACGATCCCGAAGACTTGGAACGTGGCGAAGCCGGTTATATAGAAGGTCCCGATACCTCCGCCCATCAACACTCCCGCGTATGCCCGTCGCGTGCCGGAGATCTTCAATCCCAACGAGATCAGCCCGGAACCTATGAGAAGCCCGATACCGACCCGCACAGTCGGCGTCAACAGAGCCTTCAACCAGCCCTGGTCCCAAGAGAACTTGAACAGAAACACAACCCCAAACAACAACAACGCGATCCCAATCTTCCCAAACCACCACTCACCACTCTTGAGCCGTTCGAGATCCAGATCCACCCCAAAACGACTACCTCGCTCCTCTCTCCCAACCTCCGACTCAACCACCGGCGACCTCGACTCCTCCACTACCCGAACCGGCTCCGGTGTCCTTGGCACGACCCGCTCCGGCCTCGTTCGTGTATCGGACTTCGGAACCTTTCGTGGCCCAAGCTCGGACTGCCTCTCGGACTCCCCCACCACACTCCCAGCCAACGTGCGATTAAGACGCCGCAACACATACTTGAGCTCCCGTCCCTGCTCCTCAAGTCCAACCTCCAACCGCTCGACCCGCTCCTCCAAAGTAGCAGCCCCGCCACGTTCATCGCTCACGGCAAACCCTCCATATCAAGGAACCAGATCGCCCTTATTTAGATTACATTGTAAATATACGATGTAAGCTAACAGAACGAGTTCGGCGCGACTACGGTACGGGGTGAATTCTTAACGAAACTTAATACGAGACAGTTAGCGGACGAGCAATAGGATCACGAAGAAGCTCAGTATGGCGAGTCCGGCGGCGGCGATGTATGCGCCAGTAAAGCCGAGGAGTCCGGCGGTCGAGGCCATCAGGAGGGGTCCGATGGTCTGTCCGATGCGGAGGGTCATGCCGTTGATGGACATGAATGCGCCCCGGTTCTCGGAGGGGGCTAGCTCGTTTAGGAGCGAGAAAATGTTCGGGATGTTCATGCTCTGCGCGATACCAAAGAGGATAGCGGACACGAAAAGAAGCGGTAGTGCAGGGGCGAAAGCGATGACCGCGAGTGCGGTAGCGTAGACGATGAAAGAGGTGTGAAGCAGGGTTCGTTCCGAGAAGCGCGCGGTCATCCGGCCTAGTTGGGTGGAGGTCGCGGCGGTGGTCAGTGAGCCAGCGGAGAGGACTGTTCCTATGAGCCAGGCGGGGGCATTGAAGCGTTCGTCCATTAGGATTGGTAGGAAGGCCAGTTGCGGACCGAAAAGGATGATGAATGTCAGAAGGGAGGCGCAGAGGAGGCCGAGAACTTGGCGGTGGCGCAGGCGTTTCCAGACATCTCCGAAGTAGTCTTTGAGGCGTTGTTCGTTGTGAGGTTCCGGGTTGTGGAGTGAGAATAGGACCAAT
>JBGTDE010000268.1:0-2032 GCA_041748475.1 Rubrobacteraceae bacterium
GCTCGTACGATATCTTGCTCGTGGACGCGGGCCAGACCCGCAATTCGCGGACCTTTCACTTCGGCGGCGATACGCGAGACAGACTCGAAGTCTCCGTCCGAGGTGATCGGGAACCCCGCTTCAATTACGTCGACTTCCAGACGGGCGAGTTGGCGGGCTATCTCTACTTTCTCGTCCACCGACAGTGAAATACCCGGTGACTGCTCTCCATCGCGAAGCGTGGTGTCGAAGATCTCTACTCGACGCATATGTCTTTCATCTCCCTACGTTGAAAATTCGATTGAAACTAAATGCTGGGTGATTGGTGGCGGCGGGCAGCCGGTTAAAGACCGGGGCTGATAATTCGCCCGGCAGCCACCCTGGTTAGTCGTAGGATGACGGTAGACACGAGCAAAATGTTAGAAACTCACCTTCATAGAGATAGCTAGTATCTCATCCTCGTGCGGAAAACGCAACCTCAAAACAACCTACCTTATCTTCCAAAGGCACTACCGTCTTTGATAGCTTTATAGAGTCAGTGTTCTTATGCAAACGAACTAAGATTTATCTACTTGAGGCACACTCTCTTGTACCGCTGGCTCGGGCAAAGGGAAAAGAGCAAGGAAACTCTTGATCGCCGACTCGTCGCCTTCGATCTTTATGTCTCCGAGGCGTAGTGCTCCAGCGAGGGAGCCGCCACCATAGACCAGACCGGCTAGCGTATTGGAGTCAGCCTCGATGATTGCATCAGGCCGATCCGCACTTCCACGCACAACCTCTAAGCTACCATCTTCGATAAGAGCCCTGAAAACATCCTCGCCGAATCTCAGCTCGTAAGTAGCGCTCATGCCGTCCGCACGGTGGGAGTCGAACATCGTTCGGAATGAGAGGATGAGGGAATCTACACCCAGAGCGGCATCGTAGGGCTTCGAAGGAGATCGGGCACCCCAACGACCGAGTTGAACCAGTACCGGCTCCAACTCTTTTCCCCACTCGGTCAGCTCGTAGACCTTCGAGGCTGCGGGCGGAGGTAGCTTCCTCCGCTGCACAACACCTACACCCTCAAGCTCCCGCAGGCGCTGAGCGAGGACGTTGGGACTAACTCCAGGCAGACCTGTTCGCAGGTCCGTGAAACGCTTCGGCCCCAGCACCAGCTCTCGGACTGTCAGAAGAGCCCATCGTTCACCGACGAGGTCCAGGGCGTGCGCCGCCGCGCATCCATCATCGTATGTACGTCCCGTAGCCATAATCGGGATTTTATCACCACAGAATCTAAATTCGGACTTACAATTAAGGTTTTACAATTTGTCAGTTGTTTTTTAGGAGTATCTCTGTATTCTCCTCCTAGATGACCGCAAGCTAACGAAAGAAGAAGCAATTATGGCGGAAGACAAAACTATTAACGAGGCCCAGGCTTATCCGCAGCCACCGGAGCCGAGCCCTGATCTCAAGGGTCTGGACAGGTTAGTGGGTACGTGGGAGACATCCGGAGGCGCTCCGGGGCAGGTTTCCTTCGAGTGGATGGAGGGCGGCTACTTTTTGATCCAGCACGTCGATCTCGAGCAGTACGGACAGAAGATCAAGGGCATGGAGATCATTGGTCACGAAAGGCCATTTGGCGAGGAGCCCAGCGAAGACATAAAGTCCCGCTTCTACGACAACATGGGTGACACCCTCGACTACGTCTACGAGCTTGAGGGGGACACCCTCACGATCTGGGGTGGGGAGAAAGGTTCTCCGGCGTACTTCAAAGGCACCTTCGGTGACGACGGTAACACTATGTCCGGCGAGTGGGTGTATCCGGGCGGTGGTGGCTATAAGTCGACCATGACTAGGTCTGAGTAACCACATCTCCAATCGGATTCCATCTGAACAGAGCTTCGGTGTAGCGTGCGGCGCGCAAGTGATGTCAAGGCACTATAAGAAGGAGGAGTAAGGGTCGAAATGAGGAACATGACTGAGACCACGCAAGTTGGCTGCATGTGCGGGCATGTCCAACTCGAAGTGGAGCGTGCGCCGATCGTCAGCGCCGAATGTTGTTGCAATAGCTGCC
>JBGTDE010000269.1:0-10396 GCA_041748475.1 Rubrobacteraceae bacterium
CAGAACATTTTGGACTTCGAGGACGACTATCCGGAGGCCGGAGTGGTGAAGTTGGAGCAGAATTATCGGTCGACGCAGACGATCCTCTCGGCGGCGAATGCGGTGGTGTCGAATAATGCTTCGCGTAAGAGTAAGGAGCTCTGGACGGCGGGGGGCGAGGGAGAGCGCATCCGGGTCTTTACGGCGGCGGATGAGTACGCCGAGGCGCGGTTCGTGGTCTCGGAGATAGAGCGGCTGATGGAGTCGGGGAATTCGCCACGGGATGTGGCGGTCTTCTATCGGACGAATGCTCAGAGTCGTGCGTTGGAGGACGTGCTGGTTCGAGAGGGAGTTCCGTATCAGATCGTTGGCGGGGTCAGGTTCTATGAGCGGGCGGAGATAAAGGACGCAATGGCGTATCTCGCGGTGATCGTCAACCCCGCAGATTCAGCGTCGCTGGAGCGGATCATCAATGTCCCAAAACGCGGCCTCGGTGCGACTTCGGTCGGCAAGCTTCAGCAGTACGCTAGGCACAATGGCATCTCGCTGTTCGAGGCGCTCGGTGAGACGGAGGAGCTGGATCTCACGGGAGCGGCGAAGAAGGCTTGTCGAGCGGTTTGGGAGTTGTTCGACGGGTGGCGGGTGGCCGCGAGAGAGGTGCCACCGGCGGATATGATCTCCGCCGTTCTCGACGAGTCGGGATATCGCAAGGAACTCGAAGCTGAAGCAACGGTGGAGGCAGAATCCCGCCTCGAAAACCTCGAAGAGCTTATAAACGCCGCCCGCGAGTACGAGAGTGTCGAGCCCGAAGCGACGCTGGACGGCTTCTTGCAGGAGCAAGCGCTGTATTCGGAGGCGGATAAGACAGCGACAGAGGGACGTATCACCCTGATGACGCTGCACAACGCGAAGGGTTTGGAATATCCGCACGTCTTTATCGTGGGGATGGAGGAAGGAACTTTCCCGCACGCTCGTTCGATGGACGAGCAGAACTTGGAAGAGGAACGGCGGTTGTGCTACGTCGGAATCACGCGGGCGATGGGGACGTTGACGCTCTCCTACGCCAAGTTGCGTTCCAACTGGGGCGAGCGCGAGTACCAGATGCCCTCGCGGTTCCTCGATGAGATACCGGACGAGTACAAATCCGGCACCATCTCCGGTGGCACTACATCCTCTTCCGGGCGCGGTGGATGGGGTGGCGCTTTGCCGAGAAAGGGAGATTCACAGCGGTCAGCGCCTGCGGGCGAGTCGTATCGGTCGGGGGAGAAGGTGCGTCATCCTAAATTTGGCGAGGGTGAAGTCGTGGAAGCTACGGAGACACGGCTCGTGGTGAAGTTTGGTCGGGAAGAGAAGATACTGGTTCCGGGCCTCGCGCCGTTGAGCAAAGTATAGTTTTGGGTAGGAGTAGTATCCCGGTGGGTTTTGCGGGGATCTTGTCATCCCACGGGCTTTGCGACAGAGGAGAATAGTATGGGGCATATCTACGTCACCGGACATAAGAACCCGGACACCGACACAATAGCTTCGGCGATAGGTTACGCTGAGTTCAAGAATCTCGTTGATCCAGAGAACCACTACGCTCCGGCGCGGCTTGGAGAGGTCAACGCTCAGACGGCGTGGGCTCTGGAGAAAAGCGGGGCCAAGTCTCCCCGGCGTATCAGCCACGTCATGTTGCGGGTCAAGGATGTCATGAGCGCCGAGGTCGAGGTTGTTCACCAAGAGGATCCTCTCGCAAACATAGGCGAGGTGATGGCTCGGCGCAACATAAGTCAGCTTCCAATAGTGGACGATGACAAGAAACTGGTCGGAATTATTACGGAGCGCAACCTGGCTAGGATGTACGTGCGCGAATCCCGAGGAGCTTCGACCTTCGCCGATAGTCCAGTATCAACTGCCTCGATTGTGGAGGTACTCGAAGGCGAGTTGCTCGTCGGGGAGAACCGGGATATCTCCGGCCAACTGTGGGTTATTTCGATGAATGTGGACTCGATGGGAAAATCTATGAAACCGGGAGACATAGTGGTTGTCGGGGATCGTTCCGAAGCTCAAAAACGAGCCATTGAACTCGGAGCCGGGGCTATCGTGATCTCCAACGGCGTGCGCCCGGAAGAAGAGGTTCTAGCCTTCGCCAAGGACAAAGGCACGACGGTCGTTATCTCGCCGCTGGATTCCTACGTGACCAGTCGTCTCGTACAGCTTTCGGTTCCGTGTCGGGAGGTCATGAGCGAGAAACCGCTCACCGTTCGGCCCGATGACCTTCTGACGGACATAACTCAGAGCGTGATGGAGGTCCACTACCGGGCTGCTATAGCCGTAAGCGAGGACAACGTGCCGCTGGGTGTTATCACGAGGACGGACCTTCTCAATCCCGAGCCCCGGCGCGTCTTGCTCGTGGATCACGCGGAGATCGGTCAGAGCGTAAAGGGTGTCGAGAAAGCGCAAGTTGTCGAGATATTGGATCACCATCATATTGGCGACATCGAGACAAACACGCCTATACCGGCCATCTTCGATCCCGTGGGTTCTACGGCGACACTCATCCTCGAACGCTTCAAGCTGGCGAGCTTGAAGCCCGAGAAATCCACGGCCAAAATGCTGCTCGCCGCGATACTCTCGGATACCGTGGTCCTCAACTCTCCGACAACCACAGAGCGCGATCGGGAGGTTGTGAAGTCTTTAGAAGAGATGCTGGACCTCGACGCCAAACAGTTTGGAATGGAGATGTTCGAAGCTTCATCCGACGTCTCGGAGTTGTCCGCTAACGAGATCGTGGGCCGCGACGCTAAAGAGTACGGAACTTCCACAGGCGATACGATGACCATCTCGCAGGTCGAGACCGTAGGCGCGGGCCTGATGGAACGAAAGGACGAACTCATGGATGCGCTCGAAGCTTTACGCGACGATAATGGATACCTGTTCTCTGCCTTGATGGTGACCGACATCATCGCGGGCGGCACGGAGCTACTATGCGCCGGAGAATGTGGTCCGTTGGAACGAGCTTTCGACACAGATGCAAGGGACGGCATCTTCGACCTGCCCGGAGTGATGAGCCGCAAGAAACAGGTCGCCCCCAAGCTACTCGCGGCGTTCTAGGCCAGCCGTGGCTAAGATTTTAGACGGCAAAGCGGTAGCTGCGCAGATACGTTCCGAGGTCGCTGACGGAGTGCGCGAATTAAAGGAGCGTGGCGTCGCCGTGCGTTTGGATGTGGTCCTCGTGGGCGATGACCCGGCATCAACCACCTACGTCAACATGAAGCAGCGCGACTGCGAGGAAGTCGGCATTGAGTCCAAAACTCATCGCTATCCAGCGGACGTAGACGGGAAAGAATTGGCTGTTTTGGTGGACCAGTTGAATGCAAAAGCTGCGGTCTCGGGTTTCTTTATCCAACTTCCGTTGCCAACCGGCCTCGACGCTATGCCGCTCATCTCCGCTATAAGTCCGGCGAAAGATGTGGACGGACTCAGCCCGATGAGTGCTGGTCGGCTCTCCGTCGGATTGCCTAGTTTGTTGCCGTGCACGCCGCACGGCGTTATTCAGCTTCTCAAGCGCAACGCGATAGAGTTGTCAGGCCGTGAAGTCGTGGTCGTCGGTCGCTCCAACCTAGTTGGGAAGCCGCTCTCACAACTCTTTCTACGTGAGAACGCGACGGTCACAGTGTGTCACAGTCGCACGGCGGATCTGGCATCGGTTGCGCGACGAGCAGAGATACTCGTGTTGGCGGCGGGACGTCGGGAGATGGTTGGAGCAGAGTACGTCCGGGACGGTGCGGTCGTCGTGGACGTGGGAATCCACCGTAAGGAAGAGGGCGGATTGACTGGAGATGTGAAGTTCGAGGAAGTGGAGCTTATTGCATCGCATATTACGCCGGTGCCGGGCGGCGTAGGTCCCATGACGCGAGCGATGTTGCTCTACAACACGCTGGAGGCTGCTCGAACAGTGGCTGATGCCCAATAGCGAGCCGCGCAGTGGTGTCGCCGCCCGGCTGGCGCGGACCTTGCCGGATATTCCGCGTTGGATCGAAACGCGGTCAATGTTGCTGTCAGAAGAGTGCGAGGTGTTCGTCCTCGAAGAAGGAAGCTCTGACTTTGTAGTGCGCGACGAGGAGTTGATCTCTGTAGTAGGCTACCCTTCTTGGGAGGCGATCAGGTCGGCGGCTTCGCGTGGCGCGGTAGATCTCCTCGCTTTCTCTGAGAATCGGGATCACGTCTCTTCGGCGTTACCGGGATGGATCGATGTGCATGCGATACTGCACCTCCTCGGCGACTCTCCACGGCTTCCTGCAGTCCCGGAGAATTCCATCCGATGGCTCGCAGAATCGGAGATAGACGCTGTCGGGAGTGAATCACTGGAGCTGCGTTCGGAACTGGAACTGGCCTTCAAAGAGTCTCCCATCGTGGCTTCACTAGAAGAAGGAAGTCCGGTCTCGTTCTGCTACGCGAGTTCACGAACGGAGGGATTGTGGGACATCGCGATAGACACGCTTGAGAGTCACTGGAGACGCGGACATGCTTCGCGGTGCGTCGCATATATGATCGAGTACATGATGCCTCTGCGACCGGTGTGGGCGGCTGAGGAGATCAACGCGGCTTCGCTCGGACTGGCTGCCCGTCTCGGCTTTGTACCCGTAGACGAGTTGACTATCTTTCATCCGCCAACCGGGGCGGAAGCTGCGTTAAGATAGGCTCTCATTCGAGAACCAGGAGGTAGAAGATGATATCTGAAGAGCAGGTGCGTCACGTTGCGAACCTGGCACGGTTGGGATTGACGGACGAGGAGATAGGGCGCATGAGCGGCCAGCTAGGCGCGATCCTCGAAAGCATAGACCGCATCGGCGAACTCGACCTCGACGGCGTTCCACCAACCGCCAATCCGCTGAATCTGACAAACGTCCTTCGCCCGGATGAGCCTCGCGTCGAACTCCCTCGCGAAGAAGCTCTCTCTCTCGCCCCGGACGCTGTAGACGATCTCTTCGCCGTTCCGAGGATCGACTGATGCTCGACTTGACCGCCCACGCGCTCGCAAAAAAGATACAGTCCGGTGAAACCTCCGCCCGCGAAGCCGCCGAGATTGCCAACAGCCGTGTCGAGGAGGTGGAGAGTGACGTAAACGCCTTCGTCACCACCACCCCCGAACTGGCCCTCGAACGGGCGGATCTCGTAGATGCGAGAAACGAAGATCGCAACCTTTGGGAAGGCGTGCCGCTAGTCGTAAAGGACGTTCTCAGCACACGCGGCGTCCGAACCACCTGTGGCTCTCAGATGCTAAAAGACTTTACGCCACTCTACGACGCATCGGCGCTCTCCAACTTCGGAGACGACCTTGTCATGGTTGGCAAGGCAAACATGGACGAGTTCGCGATGGGTTCCTCGACGGAAAACTCTTCGTATGGAGTGACTCGCAACCCGTGGGATCTCGAACGGGTCCCGGGCGGTTCTTCGGGTGGTTCGGCGGCGGCGGTCGCAGCTGGGATGGGCTGGTGGGCGCTCGGCACGGATACCGGTGGGAGCGTCCGGCAACCAGCGGCGCTGTGTGGCATCGTGGGGCTCAAGCCGACGTATGGACGGGTGTCGCGTTACGGGCTAATAGCGTTCGCTTCATCCCTGGACCAGATCGGGCCAATGACCCGTGACGTGCGGGATTCAGCCCTTCTATTGCAAGCCATAGCCGGTCACGACCCCCGCGACTCCACGAGCGCCAACGTGGAAGTCCCGGACTACCTGGCGAACCTCGAAGACGGTGTTCGGGGTCTGCGTGTGGGAGTCGTGACAGAGCTGATGGAAGAGGGCATAGACTCAGGAGTACAGGAGATTGTTCAGAAGACTATCGCGGGTCTCGAAGAAGCTGGAGCCGAGGTGGGCGAGGTGAGTCTGCCGCACTCGCGCTACGGGCTCGCAGCGTACTACATCATCGCCCCGGCTGAGCTTTCGTCCAACCTGGCCCGCTTCGACGGCGTGCGCTACGGATACCGATCGCCGGATGCTTCCGGCGTACACGAGATGTACCGTCAGACACGCGAGGAGGGCTTCGGTGATGAAGCCAAGCGACGCATCATGCTGGGTACCTACGCGCTCTCCAGTGGTTACTACGACGCTTATTACGCCCAAGCCCAGAAGGTTCGGACGCGCATCGTGGAGGATTTTCGGGGAGCTTTTTCACAGTACGATGTACTCGTCTCACCGACCTCGCCCTCGGTGGCGTTCGAGATCGGTTCCAAGACCGACGACCCTCTGGCGATGTACGCTCAGGACGTATGCGCCGTACCCATGAGCCTGGCTGGGATACCGGCCATCAGCGTCCCCGGCGGACTTAGTGATGGGTTGCCGGTCGGCGTGCAACTGATGAGCGACCATTTCACGGAGCCAATGCTCTTGCGGGCCGCACGCGCTGTGGAGCAAGCGGTGGATTTCGAGTTTGCGCTGAAACCGCAATGAGTTGAAAGTCTCGCATGTCGCTCTGGCGGTGGTTGTGGCGGCGGTTTGGGGATTCAATTTCGTGGTGATAGCGGTCGGTTTGGAGAGTTTTCCGCCGTTGTTGCTTTCGGCTCTGCGTTTCACGTTGGCAGCTTTTCCGGCGATGCTTTTTATTGGTATGCCGCAGGTGAAGTGGCGTTGGATCCTCGGCATCGGGATCTCCCTCGGCGTGGTGAGTTTCAACTTCCTATTTATCGGAATAAACATCGGAATGCCGCCCGGTCTCGCCTCGCTAGTGCTGCAATCTCAGGCTTTCTTCACGGTGCTTCTGGCTATGGTTTTTTTCGGGGATAGACCCAGGCTCCGGCAGTTCGCCGGAATGGCGCTTGCGATTGGCGGGATGGTCGTGATCGCGTCTGACCTCGGGGTTTCGGGGAGTCTTGGGGGATTTATCCTCGTTGTCGCGGCAGCGGCGGCGTGGGGTGCCTCGAACATCTTCACGAAGCAGGCGGCGGCCCCGGACGCGCTGCGCCTGATGGTGTGGGTCAGCGCGGTTCCACCGATACCGTTGTTCATCATGTCGTGGCTCTTCGAGGGGGAAGAGGCGATAGGGGCAGCGGTGGCAGATATTACGCTCGTTGGCGTGGGTTCGGTGGTGTATCTCGCGCTCGTATCGACGTTGCTTGGATTCGGGATCTGGGGCTTACTGCTACGCACCTACTCGGCGAGCGTGGTAGCACCTTTCTCGCTCCTCGTCCCGATCTTCGGTATGAGCACTTCGGCTCTCTTCCTGGGAGAGTCGTTCGGACCGTTGAGGTTACTGGGCGCCGCGCTGGTCATCGCCGGACTCTTCTTTATCGTCTACCAGAAGCGGGATCCCATGAAAGCTCCCGCCGTCTGATTGACGCTCTTCAAAGGTTTTGGACAAAACGGAAGGGAGAGCCGCATAAGCGTACATCATCCGATCGGAGGATCGTCCGACATCTAAAGTAGGATTCGGATACGAACACCCCCGATGTTAGAATGAACCGGCGATCTACTGTAGATAAACGGATACTTGCGACGTGGGGGCTCAATACTTTGCAGACTCAAGAGCAGCGGACTTACAAGGCGGTTATCGGGCTAGAGTTTCACGTCCATCTGGCGACCACGACGAAGATGTTCTGTGGTTGTCGCGTGACCTACGGTGAGGAGCCGAATACCCATACATGCCCGGTCTGTCTCGGGCATCCGGGGGCGTTGCCGGTCATCAACGAAAAGGCCATAGAGCTTGGCGTGATGGCCGGGCTTGCGCTGAATTGCGACGTTGCTGGACGGGCGGAATTCGCTCGGAAGAACTATTTCTATCCAGATTTGCCGAAGGGCTATCAGATCTCGCAGTTCGACCTCCCGATCTGCCTCGGTGGACACCTCGATGTCCCGGTCGGCGATGAGACGGTTCGTATCGGGATAACTCGTCTCCACCTCGAAGAGGACGCGGCGAAGAACGTCCACGTCGGTACTTCGGGCCGGATGCACGGATCGGTCGGCTCGATGATCGATTTCAACCGCGGTGGCACACCCCTCATGGAGATCGTCACGGAGCCCGACATCCCCTCGCCTGAAGCTGCGCGAGCAGCCGCGAATCACCTCAAGGAGATCCTACGGGCCATCGGCGTTTCGGAGGCGGACATGGAGAAAGGCCAACTTCGCTGCGATGCGAACGTCTCGATCAGCAACCCGGATGGCTCCTTCGGCGTCAAGACCGAACTCAAGAACATGAACTCCTTCCGGTTCGTGGAGAAGGGAATCGTAGCGGAGCTTGCTCGGCAGCGAGAGATTCTGGAATCCGGCGGCACGGTGGAGCAGACCACGCTTCACTACGACCCCGAGACCGACGAGGTCCACGAGCTACGCAGCAAAGAATTCGCTCACGATTACCGCTACTTCCCGGAGCCTGACCTCTTGCCGCTAGAACTCTCGGATGCCTGGATAAGCGGGATAAAAAGCAGTCTACCGGAGCTCCCAGATGAAATGCGAGCCCGATTCGTCGAGCAGTACGGCCTCTCCGACTACGATGCCGGGGTGTTGACCGCTGATCGGGATTTGGCTGCGTTCTACGAGAAAGTCGCCGCTGAGGTGGACTCGAAACAGGCGGCCAACTGGATCTCCGGCGATCTGCGAGCCTTGCTGAATGAGACTGGCGACGATATCGGAAGTTCGAAGGTAACGCCAGAGCATATGACCGACCTGATCGCACTGGTAGAAACCTCGAAGATCTCCCGCACCACAGCCCGCGAAGTACTAGCCACCGTCTTCACAACCGGCGACGCGCCTTCGACCATCGTGGAACGTGACAACCTTGCCGCGACAGGCGGCGACGAACTCTCGGGCATAGTAGACGGTGTCATAGCCGACAATCCCGACGAAGCGGAGCGCGTCCGTAGCGGAGACAAGAAGGTTATTGGTTTCCTGGTGGGACAGGTGATGAAGGCCACTCGCGGCAATGCCGACGGTGGCCGCGTCCGCGAGCTTCTCCTGGAGAAGCTAGGCTCATAGAGATTTACTCGCTCTGAACTCTCCGCGCATTGGTGTACCGTTTTTCGAGCCCTCTGGCTTGCCGGATGCCGTCTACGAAGCTGGCTCGGAACCCATACCGCTTCGGCTGCCCGCTGCTCGTCCTGGCGGCGTGGCGTTGGCGAGATCCTGGATCTCGGACCTCGCCACCATTTCGTGCGCCAACGAACAGCTAGACGCAATCCTGATCCCACCGGGCAACCCCGAAGAGACCTTCGGAATTCTCATAGCCGCCCTTCGCCTGAATCTGCCAACAGTGTGCGCCCCACCATCCAACGTCCCGATGTTCGCTTCTCTCGCATCACTCGGACTCGCGCCTCTAAGCGGACAGCCGTCCGACGTTGTTGCCGCACTTGCCCGTGATGGAGGTTCGGCGGTGCGGGATCTCATCGAGAACTTCTCTCTGGCGAATGCTGTCCGGGCAGCGGCTGCGGCGGGTGGAGGAGTGGAGACGTTGGTTCATCTGTCGGCGGTGTCTCGTGAGGCTGGCGTGGTTGGATTCTCGCGCATGATCCAGGTTCTAGCCCCCGAAACTTCCACCGTCTCGCCCAAGTGGCTTAGACAGCACGGACCCGCTGGACTTCTGGAATATCTCGGTGACGATCTGCACGATGTCACAACGGTAGAAGGAAACCTGAAGGAAGGACTGAAAGCATCACCACCAGAACCCGAGGCTCATTCCAGTATCGTGTTCGTGCGTGGCCGGTCGTCCGGTGCGGAGGCGATCTGCCGCGTTGAGACCGGCGTGGAAGAGGTCGCGGGCGAGTGTCGGGTCTTCGATTCTGAAGATGCCGGTGTCCGAGCGGTGGCGGCGGGAGAGGTAGATGAAGATTCGCTCATCGTGGTACGTGGCTGTGGGCCGAAGGGTGGTCCGGGACTCTCACGGCTCGACGGCTTGGCGGAGGCGATGCGGGAATCTGGCCTGGAACCACCCGTTTTGACGGATGGCGTAGCACCGGAGAACTCGCCCGGAACCTGGATCTCGCTCTTCGCTCCAGAAGCTGCTATAGGGGGAGTCATTGGTCGATTACAGGACGGCGACAGCTTACGCCTGGACTTCATCGAGTCACGCATCCGCACCGCCATAGAAGCCAAAGAACTAGCGAAACGACCACCCTTCGAGGGACGAAACGTTACTGGAGAAGGCTACGAGGCGCGTTACACACGCTCGGCGCTACCGGCATTGGAAGGTGCGGGATTCGGATAATGAGTGTCGGAGCTTGCGGAGAGAACAGACTTCCGGTTGAATGAGACCATGACTTCGGCCTCCAGTACCGACATTCACGTGAGTGGCCTGTACGTCTATCCAATAAAGTCCTGCGGTGGCATATCGCTCGATGCCGCCGAGCTTGACGAACGCGGAATTCGCCACGACCGGCGTTGGATGCTAGTCGGCGAGACCGGCAAGTTCGTTTCCCAACGCACCGACCCGCAACTATCTCTAGTGAAG
>JBGTDE010000270.1:0-2107 GCA_041748475.1 Rubrobacteraceae bacterium
GACGCCAATGAACCTACCGTACCATTCCTGCACCTGGTAACCGTCGCCCAGACCACGAACGGCGACACCGCCGCCGCAGCCCGAATGCTCGACCGGGGCGGCTACGAACATGCCACCCAAGACCGTGACCGTCTAGGCCAAGACTTATCGCACGCCCTGAACTGGTCCGAGACCTGGGCTCCCGACTCACTCAAGCTCCAAATACTGACGTTGGAGGAATCGCGGGAAGCGGCGACCGGGTTGGAGGACGAACAACGAGCGTACCTGCGTAGTATCTCCGACCGGATAGAACCGGATATGGACGGGGATGCGGTGCAAGATCTCTTGTACGGCACGGCTGTCGGGATGGATCTCAAGCCCAAGAAAGCGTTCGCGGCCCTGTACACGGTCCTGCTCGGCAAGAAGAGCGGCCCAAAGGCCGGTCCATTCGTGGCGGGATTGCCCGATGACATACGGCGCAGTCGGCTCTCGGTGTGATGCGGCACACCATCCACGGCAGGTTCGCGGAGTATCTTCGGTAGGGTTACAGGCCCGGCGAGACACTACCGAGAGGAGTCGGGAGCAATGGCGGCGCAACTTATGGGGCTGATAGCGTAAAGTGCTGGACGCGGCCATAATTGGGCAGAACCTTTGTATAATCAGCACAAGATCCGGCAAGATGGAAGAGGCGCGATTTGATTTTAGAGACAAGTTTTCTGACGATTTGTAATCTATTTGTTTCAGGCAGTCGTACACATCATAAAGAGACCACTATCCCCGACGTTGTGATGGACCCTCAAACCACGGGAGGCTCCCGCTAATGTTCGAAAGATTTACAGAGAGAGCACGCAAGGTCGTTGTGCTGGCCCAAGAAGAGGCTCGCACTTTCAACCACAACTACATCGGCACCGAGCACTTGCTTCTCGGCCTCCTGCGTGAGGACGAGGGAGTGGCGGCTCGGGCTCTGTCTTCCCTGAATGTTCATCTCGACGAGGTGCGCGAGCAGGTCGAGAGCATCGTCGGCTACGGCGAGGAAGGCACGGGCGGACAGGCTCCGTTCACGCCGCGCTCGAAGAAGGTTCTTGAGCTTGCGTTGCGCGAAGCATTGCAACTCGGACACAACTACATCGGCACCGAGCACATTCTGCTGGGACTCGTTCGTGAAAGCGAGGGAGTAGCGGCGCGGGTTCTGAGCAACCTGGATGTCGACCCGGACAAGGTTCGGCGTGAGGTCGTGCGGATGCTTGGCGGTGGCCGTGCACAGCGGGGCAGGAGTGGCGAGGCCGGTACTGGTGGTCGTGGTGGCGGGGCTGGTGGCGTCGAGGGCAAGCGCCCCAAGACTCGGCAGTTGGATCAGTACGGTCGCAACCTCACTGCCTATGCTGAGGAGGACAAGCTCGACCCGGTTATTGGGCGTAGCGAAGAGATAGCCCGAATCATGCAGATCCTTGTGCGGCGGACCAAGAACAACCCCGTCATTATTGGGGAGCCGGGCGTTGGCAAGACTGCGATCGTAGAGGGATTGGCTGAAGAGATAGCTCGGGACCGTGTTCCGGAGATGCTTGCGGGCAAGGAAGTCTACACCTTGGATCTCGGGGCGCTTGTCGCGGGGAGTAAGTACCGAGGCGAGTTCGAAGAGCGGCTCAAGAAGATCATGAAAGAGATCACCGACCACGGCGACGTGATCCTGTTTATCGACGAGATCCACAACCTCGTAGGAGCGGGTGCTGCCGAGGGTGCGATAGACGCTGCTTCGATCCTCAAGCCCGCGTTGGCTCGTGGTGAGATCCAGGTGATCGGAGCTACGACCACTGATGAGTACCGCAAGTACGTGGAGAAGGACAAGGCTCTCGAACGCCGGTTCCAGACCATTCAGGTCGGGGAGCCGAGCGTGGAGGAGACCGAGCTTATCCTCAAGGGCTTGCGCGAGAAGTATGAGGCGCATCACAAGTTGACAATCACCGACGAGGCTCTAAAGGCCGCGTCTGAGCTTGGGCATCGCTACATCGCGGATCGCTTCCTGCCGGACAAGGCTATCGACCTCGTGGACGAGGCGGCCTCCAAGATGAGAATCTCCACGATGTCCTCGCCGCCGTACTACAAGGAAGTCGACGATGAGCTCTCCGGT
>JBGTDE010000271.1:0-3475 GCA_041748475.1 Rubrobacteraceae bacterium
GAGTACCTGGATATGGAAGAAGCCGCCACTATCCGCCACGAGTACGTGTCAGGAACGATTCATGCTCAAGCGGGAACTACGAAGCGTCACAATCGGATAGCTCTAAACATCGCGACCCGCCTTGCGTCCTCTGCCCGAGGTGGCCCGTGTCGCGTCTACGCAAGCGACGTTAAACTCCGAGTTTCGGACGACATCTTCTACTATCCAGACGTGATGGTCGCTTGCGAACCGGAGGGACAAGACCCTATCTACGAAGATGCTCCTTGCCTGGTAGTCGAAGTCGTCTCACCGAGCACCGCGACCATTGATCGGCGCGAGAAACTCAACGCTTACCGCAAAGTATCCACGCTCAAGACATACCTCATAGTAGATCAGGAGAACAAGCAGATCGAACGCCACTGGCGCGACAACGATGGCCTGTGGTGGGAAGCAGCCCTGGTCGGAACCGGCGAAATCCCCATCCCCTGTCCCGAAACTCGCCTCTCGCTAGAGGAGATCTACGAAGGACTGTAGGACCCAAGCTCCTTCTTTGATCTCGAAAAATCCGGAACCCTCGCGCTCTGTTCCGCCAAAGACCTCATTCTACTCACCGCAGACCGTCAACTAGCTCGCAACGCCGACTCCCTGAATGTGAGAGCGGAGTTGGTCGGCTCGTGAGCTAAAGTTTGTTCTCTAACCACTCCGTTTGAGTTTGCCGGTCTTTTTGGCATAAGTCTCCCCGATCTGGAAGACCCAGATACCCAGCGGGATAAACACGACACCCATTATTAGTAGCGGCCAGATGCTCACCCAGAGATCGGCGATATCCGCACCGTACAACAGGGCGTCTCGGGAACCTTGCAGCGCGTAAGTGACTGGCGAGACTGTGGCGATAGCCTGCATCCAGCCGGGAAGCACATCTACTTCGTAGTAGACGCCGGAGACTAGCAGCAGCACCGACGAGACTATATAGCTAACTTGCTGACCCTTCTCCGGGGAGAGGAGTGGCAAGACGGCGGCAACTATTCCAAAGCCGACCAACGAGACGCTACAGACTGCGAGGATCAGGAGCGTCCCCAATAGTTGGCGTTCCAGAGATCGAGGTCGAAGATCATGTAGCAGAAGCCGAGGGTGATGATGGTTTGCACGATGCCATACAAAACGGCGTATAAACCCATCCCGAGCAGATGCGTAACGCGACTCGACGGACTCATAAACGTGTACTCGATAGTCCGCAACGTCCGCTTCCCATGCCCCCCAAATACACCGCCAAGCTACTCCCCACCCGAGTGAAAGCGTTCGCTCATGCATCCCGTATAGTCACACATATTACGTCATGGCGCACGACATGTAATAGTTAAGAGGCTGGCGATGAGGTCGGCGTCGTTTACGGAGAGGACAAGAATATGTCGAGCAGACCGCACCCGGAATCCGAGCGGCCGATGCACGGCCCATTGCAGAGCTTCGACCTCGATGCGGAGGTCGCCCGGCTGCGCGAGGAGGAGGCGTTCAGGGGAGGACGGCGGAACTCGATCACGCTGCGCAAGGGCGAGGGGATGAGCGTGGTGCTACTCGTGATGGGAGCCGGGGACGGGCTTGAGGAGCATGCCGCACCCGGGCCAATATCGCTGATGGTGCGTGAGGGCCGCATCCGCTTCACGACCCCGGAGGACGGGGAGGTCGAGGCCGGACCCAAGACGCTGCTCGCCTGCGACGCCGGCGTGCGCCACGCCGTCGAGGCCTTAGAGGACTCCGTCTGCGTGCTCACCATCGCGCGTGGCGAGGGGAGCTGACACTGATGCCCGTCGGCGGTGCAACGGGCCGGGCGGTGGATCTCGCGGGGATCGCTTCGACCGAGCGGGGGCCTGGGGTGGTATGGACCCAGGAGGGTAGCGAAGACCTGAACGCCAACCTGGTGCGCTTCGAAGCGGGAGAAGGAGTCGGCATCCACGCCAACGACGAGGTGGACGTCGTCTACATAGGCGTCTCGGGCTCGGGCACGGTCGTGGTCGACGGCGAGAAATTCGCCCTGGAGCCCGGACGGCTGGTCTTCGCGCCCAAAGGGTGCCCGAGGGCGACCCGGAGTGCTTCCGGCGAGTTCTCCTACCTCACCGTCCACCGGCGGCGGGGGCCGGTGCGCCTCAATCCTCGCGGGGGTCGAAGGGGCGACATCGGCGAACGCGGGATCACCGAAAGGAGGTCGAGCGCATGAAGCGGCACCCGTCTCTCAGGAAGCTTTCCGACGACCACCACGGGGGGCTCGTACAGGCCAGGCGTCTGCGCCGGGCGGGTGCCGGGGAAGGAGAGACCCCCTCGGATGCGGCGCGGGCGTTCTTGCGCTTTTGGGATGAGGACACGAGGATCCATTTTAGGGAAGAGGAGGAGGTGCTGCTGGCGGTCTACGCGCGCCACGGCGGTGATCTCGGCGCGGAGCCGATCCAGGAGATGGTCGCGGATCACGCCCGCATCCGGGGCCTCGTGATGACGCTGATCGAAGAGGACCGTTTGGGCGAGATCGGCCTGGCCACGCTAAGCGAGATCGGGGAGCGTCTCGAGGCCCACATCCGTCTAGAGGAACGGCGCGTGTTCCCGCTCGTCGAGGCCGCCCTTCCCGAGGAGGGCTTCAAAGAAATAGAAGAGCGTCTCGGAACCGAATAAACAGAGGTCGCTTTCTCGTAGCCGCCAGGTGGCGGATCTCGCGACGGTACCGCCGATGGTACCGCCGAAGCAAGAATCGGATCGCTCAGGCGCGATCCAGACCATTGGCGAGTATGCGAGTGTGGCGCTCGAAGAGGCCATTGCAAATCCTGGGCCCTCGAACGGGCGTGTCACGTTCACCTCTGCGGCTCTCGGTAGACGTCCTTCGGCATCCCTGAGACTATCCGGTCCACCCACCACCAGCCTGAGCACCTGCTGCTCCGTCTCGAAGGATAGCTCCTCCAGCGAGTCGCGCACGCTTTCGAAGGACCGCGACGGCCTTTCCTCGTCAGTTCCGCTGCTAGGACCCCCCGCCTTTGGCCTGGAGCTTAGTGAGGTCGAAGTTCACCACACAGCCACAGTTCTCACACACCAGTTGCGCCCGGTGTATCTGATGGGCCCCATATGTCTGGTGTCCAGCGAGGACTGTCACCTCCTCGACCGTGTACTCTTCGCGGCCGCACACAAGGCAAGTGAGGGTCCCGCCCTTTGACTGAACCGCTTGCTTAATCTCTTCCGCCGATGGATGGTAACTCGTATCCATAATGTCCTTTCCTTTCGCTCGCCAGTGCGGCGCATTCTTTCCACCATACGTATTGTGCCACTAGCCGTGATGCCGCACAACAAATGTGTCAATAGAAGGCTGGAGCCCCGAAGGACCCCGGCCCGGTGGCGGCGGCGCCACGTTCTCGGAACTTCGCGTCACAGCCCAGAACTCCTCTTGGTGCCGTAAGATGTATGGAGGTTCGGATTTACTCTAAAGGAGGATCGGTATCAAGACTCAGGCAAAGAGCGACGG
>JBGTDE010000272.1:0-10584 GCA_041748475.1 Rubrobacteraceae bacterium
GCTCACCTCCTCTCTCTCTGTTTTATTCCACCCCATGCTACTTATTTTGATCGAGCTTGGTAAGGGTTAGACGGAAATTCGCAGCCGGAAAGTTAGTTTCGGGTCAGCTTTGTCGGGGCGGTTGCAACGAACAGAAGGATAAGAATACCTACCGCGACGGTTGCAGCACCGGCTAGAAGGTATGTGGAGCGGGGTCCGACTGCGTCCACGATCAGGCCACCGGCCCCGTAGGCGAGCACTTCCCCAGTGCTGTAGGTCAGGAACCTTACGGCGAATACGCGGCCTAGCAAACTGTCGGGGACTTTTTTCTGCAGGATGGTGTCGGTCGTTACGTTGTCGGTGCCGTTGGCGATCCCGGCAACGGTCAGCGCGACGAGGGCTATGGCGAACGTGGGAGCGAGACCGGTACCTACGAGTGCCACGGCTGAGACGAAGATGCCCAGAAAATAGAATAGAATGAGGTTGGTTCGGTCCCCGAGCGCAGCGATCAGGGCAGACCCTAAAACCATACCGCCCCCCCACAGCCCCACGAGTAAGCCGTAGCCTGTGTCTCCGGCACCGAACGTTTCCTTAGCCAGAAATATCTCCGCTGGCACCGTTGCGTTGATGGTCAGAATGACGAGGAAAGCCCCGACCACTATAGCGAGAGGGATGCGCGAACTCGCAAGATAGCTGAACCCGGCCCACAACTCCTGGCTGAAGCTGGTGCTCTCCTCTCTTTGCGGACGAGGTAGCGACATCGAGGCCAGGAATACGGCAGAGACAATATAGCTTGCAGCATCCAGCAGGAAAGCCGTGTTGACTCCGACGGTCGCCACCAGTAGACCTCCGAGGGCTGGCCCCACGGCTATCGAAGTGCTGAAAGTACCGCTTATGATGGCGTTGGCCCTGGTCAGGTCGCCGCTGCCCACCACGCTCGGGAAGGCAGCCCGGATGGTCGGATTGAAGAACACGCGAGCCACGCCCATCAGAAAGACTAGAGCGTAAAGAGTCAGAGGATCCCGCACAAGCACCGCCACGGCTACGAGGACTGCCCTCGCGAGGTCGCTTGCCACGAGAATAATCCGGCGGTCGAAGCGGTCGGCCATCACACCGACCAAAGGACTGGCGAGCATCGGCACGAATCGCGCGAACAACAGGCCACCAACAGCCGATGCGCTCCCCGTGATCTGGACGATCAAAACTATAAAGGCTATCATCGAGATTGCGTCGCCAACAAACGATATTCCCTGCCCTATCCAAAGTCTCAGGAAACGCGAATTCCCGAAAAGAGAATCGCTAGCCTGCTCCATATCCACCCTCCATAGACAAGTAGCCTTCAGACTGATGATATGCGAGCTTCGAAGAAAAGTTAAAGGCTCTGAAGTAAACAAGCTCCGATTTGGAATCCAGACTAGACATCCGACCGCAGACCCGCTCCTGCGATACTTCAACTTCTTATACGCAGGACCTTCTTGGGGAGAGGTGCTGCGGGGAGACGTTTGAAGGAGTAAATATCTGACAGAATCCACGCAAAAGATTCTCTTCGTCTGTACGGCGAACGTCTGTCGTAGTCCTATGGCTGCGGCTATAGGACGCTGTTAACCAACCTTCTGAGGCACGCTCTCGATGGCGATCAACGCCGAGATAGCCGGATAGCGGTTTTGTTCTTGGATCTGGACGACTTCGAGATCATAAACGACTCTCTAGGACACGACATGGGAGACAAGCTCCTCGTGGCAGTGGCCGAACGCCTAAAGAAGTGCCTCAGATTTGGTGATACCGTCGCCCGCTTTAGCGGGGACGAGTTCACCGCCCTACCGGACGACGTTGCGAATGTGGACGAAGGATTACTTCTCCGAGCCCCTACCGGTAGAGGCAGCCGATGCGTTGATCACCAAAGATACTCGCTAGGATAATAGATCACCAGTCTAATTCCAACCATTCAAACGTGACTTTATTCGACAGCTCACAAAGCTTCTACGTTTTACCTGCAAAACACGGGAAAAGCGGAGAGGGTGGGATTCGAACCCACGAGACGGCTATAAACCGCCTACGCGATTTCCAATCGCGCTCCTTCGGCCAACTCGGACACCTCTCCTGGTGCGACCGTGGGGAGTTTACCAAATAGCTTGTTCCTTGCTACTGGCTTCGTTCGCGTCGGATGAATAGCAGGGTTCCGGCGATGAGGAATACAGTGAACATTCCCCCGATCACCAGCAAGTTGAAGAAGGGATTTGCAAGGACCACGGAATCGTACTCGCTCGGACGACCGAGATAGAAAGCATTGCGGGTGAGATCCACAGCGTAACGTAAAGGCGCGATGCGCGAGAGGATGTCCAAAGGTAGCGGTAGTACTTGTATCGGAGAGAAGACTCCGGCTAGAAAGAACTGTGGGAAGATGATGAACGGGAAGATCTGGTTTGCCGCTCGCTGCGAGTTTATATTCCCGAGCACAAATACCCCGAACGCCCCACCGAGCAGACAAGCCGCCACAGCGACCGGAAAGAGACCGGCGATCTGAGCAATGGTCAAAGGAACCCCGATCACAAGCCCGAAAAGCACAACCACAACTCCTTGAACCAAAGCAACGATAGACTCGCCAACAATCTTCCCAAGAATGATGGAATAGCGCGAGATCGGGGACACGAATATCTCCTGCGAAAAGTCGTTCTCTCGATCCTCGACCAAAGATATGACACCCTGCGTAGCCGACAGAAACAAAGTCTGGGCGAACACGCCAGTAAACGTAAAAACTAGAAAGTTGTACCCGGCACTGTCACCAATATTGGCCTGCAGACTCCCGCCAAGTATCGCGACGAAGATGACCGGAAAGATGAGCGAAGCAACCAGCCGCGTCCGGTCCCGCGTGAACTTCGCCACGTCCCGGTATGCGATGGTCAGAACCGCGTTAAGCTCCCTCATCATCCCCCACTATCGCGAGGTACGCATCCTCAAGCGTCGGCGTATGAAGCCGCATCACGGAGAGCGGCGTCTCTAAGTTTTGTACGATGTACTGCGCTGTGTGACCGTTTAAATCCACGCGCAAGGCAGAGTCTTCCGTGTATGGGATGCCGCGCTCGGTCAACTCGTGTTCGAGGGCGGCGCGGTCTTTCGCGTCGAGGAGTAGGTACTCTTCGAGGAGTTCGGCTTTCACTTGCTCGGGGGTGCCGTTCGTGATGATCTTGCCGTCGTTGATTATGCAGATTGTGTCGGCTTCCTCGGCTTCTTCGAGGTAGTGCGTGGTGAGAAAGATGGTGGTCTCGCTCTCGTGGCGCACTTTTCGGAGGTACTCCCAGAGAGCGCGACGGCTTTGAGGGTCGAGGCCGGTCGTTGGTTCGTCGAGAAAGAGGACTTTGGGATTGTGGATCAGGCTCCGCACTATCTCCAACTTCCGCTTCATCCCACCCGAATACGTCTTGACTGGACGAAACAGATCTTCTCCGATGCCGAGAACCGCGGACAAATCCGAGACTTGATCCCGATACGCCTTCGGCATGAGCCGATAGGCTGGTCGAAACGGATACAAACCATACAGAACAGCGTGAAACCGAACGTTCTCTTCGGCAGTCAGGTTGAGGTCGAGGCTCGGTTTCTGGAAGATGATACCGAGCGATTCGCGCACGGCGGCGGACTCTTTGCCGAGATCGTGGCCCGCTATCCAAACGCTTCCACTCGTAGCCGCGAGCGTGGTCGTGAGGATGGAAATGGTCGTAGTCTTCCCAGCTCCATTGGGACCGAGCAGCGTAAAGAACTCCCCTCGCTGCACATCGAATGAAACGCCATCCACCGCGTTCGACTCCGCGCCCTTGTAGCGTTTAACCAGGTCTGTGACCTCGATGATTCGATCTGAAGTCATTGGTTGCCGTTTTTGGCCTTGAAACGTCGCCGAATGCGAAACGCTAGCAGCAAGACAATCAGAAACAGCATCAGACTGTTGTTGACAAGCTGAAACTCCGTCCCGTAGTACGCGCTGTTGTAGTACGAAATCGGGCTCGACCACTCCCAGTTAGAGATGGGCCAGAACAGCGGTCGCGTGTCGTCTACGTGTGTCAGGAAGTCCGCGACAGTATGCCCGAACCACCCGAGCAGAAACCACAACAAGATACTCCGTCCATCCCGACGACCCATCTTGGAAGCGAAGTACAACGCTAGCAGCACCACCACTGGAACCGCTGAATGCAGGGCACTGCCCGTACCGCCGAAGGGACCAGTGAAGTAGATGTTCTGCAGCATCTCTTCATCCATAGATGACCAGCCTTCGCTGGCGAACGTCGGGCCGACATAGTATGCGGTTGCGGCGAATGCGGGGAGGTCCGGCAGAGAGCCGCCCACGGCACCGGCGATACCCGCCGCCCTCCCGGCCTTCACGCCGTGCTTGGCTAAAGCCCAGGTGTAGAAAGCGTGGGAGTAAGTCTCCAAGCTACCCGATCTTCTCCGACATCTCGTCGCGTTCGGCAAGGGGCCGAATGATGGTCTTGGAGACCTGCACAGCCCTCTCGCGCTCGCTCCCTTCATGTCCATTGGCTAGTCCGGCGGCGGCGTGATTCAAGGCTGGATAATCTCCGTTGCCGCGCTCAATGCGGTCCGCGACCCCGAGTAACGCGGTTGATTCCTCCGGCTTGCGCTGTTCTGCGGGTGACAGATCTACGGAGCGTAGGAATTCGGCGAGGCGCTGGTCATCGTCGTCGTGGGCATCGCTCTCCAAGGCGGTGGCGAGCGTTGCGGCGAGTGCGGGTTCGGGGGGCGTAGCCTCTTCTAGTGTCTCCGGCTTATTCTCTTCCAGTTTTATGTTCTTCATCAGCAAAGCGGCCCCGATAGCGAGAGCGGTGGTCACGAGGATCACAACGAATCCGCTGTGGATTGCGTCCGAAAGCGCGGTGCGGGCGGTCTCTATGACATCGTTCAGAAGCGCAGGGCCACCGGGGATAGCCGAGACGGCCTTCGAGAGCGCGTCGCGGGCTTCGTCGCTCACGAGTGCCTGTGGGTTATCTAGGGCCGAAACGAGTCTGTCCGGGGCTTGTTCGGGGGCGTTGGCTTCGAGATCCCGAGCGTAGCCAGAGGTTATTAGAGAGCCCACGACAGCGGTACCGACGGTCGAGCCGAGGGATCGGATGAATTGCGTAGCGGCGGTCGCGACTCCGAGAAGCTCGCGGGGGACGATAGTTTGGACGGCCAGGGTCGCGGTCGGCATGATGAGGCCCAATCCCAATCCCGTTACCGTTAGATATATGGCGACTGTTCCCGTTGTCGAGCCAGTATCCAGCGTCGTCAATAAGTAGACGCCGAAGGTCATCATGGCGGCGCCGAAAGTGGTAAAGGGCTTGACGCGTTTTACACGGGCGATGATCTGACCGCCAATAATCCCCACAGCCGTCATAGCGAATACGAGCGGCGTCAGCACCGTCCCGGAGTTGGTGGCGGACTGGCCGAGCACGCCCTGCACGAAGAGCGGCGTATACAGGATGATGCCGAACATCCCAACGCCGACCAGGAACATAAGCAAAGCCGCCGAAGTAAACGTGCGACTCTTGAAAAGGGAGAGCGGGATGATCGGCTCCGCCGCCCGCAACTCTATGGGGATGAACGCAGCCAACAAGACGCCGGAGACTATAAAGCCGTAGATGACCCTTTCAGCACTCCAGTCGTAGCCTTCGCCGACCCACGAAAGTGCTAACAGCAGAGCGACCACCGAAGCCGTGATGGTTACCGCGCCGGGATAATCTATTTTGACGCTGCGTCGCGTCTCGGATTGGCGCAACACTATAGGGAGTGCGAACAGCGAGATGATGCCGAGAGGGATGTTTATATAGAAGACCCATCGCCAATCGAGGTTGTCCGTGATCCAACCTCCAAGCGTCGGCCCAATAACACTCGAAAGCGCGAACACCCCGAAGAATGCCCCCTGAAACTTCGCCCGCCGAGCCGGGTCCGGGAAGATATCCGCCACCGAGGTAAAGATGTTCGCGAAGATCATACCGGCCCCGAGTCCCTGTATTCCTCGGAAGATTATTAGCTCGGTCATCCCCCACGCGGCACCGCACAACGCGCTCCCGATGAGGAAAACAACTACACCACCGACGATGAACCATTTGCGTCCGTAGACATCGCCTAGCTTGCCGATCACCGGGATCATGGCTGTGGAGGCGAGCAGGTACGCTGTGGTGACCCACGCATATTTCTCGAAGCCTTCGAGGTCCGCGATGATCTGAGGCATGGCCGTACCGACTACCGTCTGATCCAGAGCCACCAAAAACAAAGCGAGCATCAAACCCGCCACCGCGAGGATAGTACTCTTTCTACCCTCAGACAAAGCCTCTCCTACTCTTTCATCGCCCCGGCGAGCAAACCCAACATCCGCCGCAACTCACCGAACTCGTCCTCCGTCAACACACTATGCACGCGCCGCCGCAACTCATCGTTGATCTCCGGCAATTTCTCCAATTGCTCCCGGCCTGCATCCGTCAAATACATCCTAACGACCCGGTTATCCTCCACATCCCGCTCCCGCCGGATAAACCCGTCACCTTCGAGCGACTGAGCCGTCCGCGTAACCCGCGAAGCATCCATCTCGAACTCCGAGACAAATTCCCCCTGACTCAACCCGTCCCGGCGATTGAGGACCGTCAGAAGAAACCACTTCATCCCCGCAACACCGGACTCACGCTCAATGGTCGTCACCAAGCGCTTGAACGCCAGCGCGAGATCCGGCAACACCGGATGAACCCCCGGCATCACCTCGCTATCACGCATCTCCTCTACCAAAATATGCCGCCGAGATATTTCACAGAACGAAGTCTACGCCCAATCCTTGCACTTTCAACCTTTGCGATAGAAAGTTATTTACTCACAAGGGACTTCCACGTTTCGACTACCGTTATGGGGTTCTCTCAGCCGCTCTCTGTGGGAAGTCCGGCGGAGATCCAGTCGGATTTTCCGCCTTCGTATTCGTAGACATTTTCGTAGCCTCTGGCCGCCAGTTCACGGGCGACCCCTGTGGAGGAGTGTCAGGTGGGGCTAGAACAGTACGTTACTACCTCAGCGCTTTTGTCGGGCAGGAGTTCGGGGATGAGGTCGAGGTCTTGCATCCGTATTGCACCGGGCAAATGCGCCTTCCGGTAGGCGTTCTCGCCGAGTATCTCCAGCAGGGTGAAGTCCTCGTTGCCGTCTACCTTCGACTTCAGTGCTTCCCGCGTGATGATGCCGAAACCTTCCATTAAAGCTCCTCTCTAGCTATCCATCGGGTGCAAGATTATCACTGGTATGTCGCGGTCGGTCTTTCTCTGGTAGCTCTCGTAGCCGCTATACATCTCTACTAGATCTGTCCAGAGACGGGCTTTCTCTTCAGCGCTGGCTCGCTCGGCTCGCACCCGAATCATTCGCTCGTCCAACTCGATCTCGGACTCCGGGTTCGCTTGGAGGTTGAGCCACCAGGCGGGGTCTTTAGGAGTGCCGCCATTGGAGGCGACGATCACGTAGTCTTCTCCATCGCGGAGATATAGTAACGGTGTCGTGCGGCGTTGGCCGGTCTTGCGGCCCGTGGTAATAAGAAGCAGCACCGGGCCACCAGCGAGCGTGCCACCAAACTTGCCGTTCGTGCGCCGGAAGACGGCGCTGTGCAACGTCGTGGCTGCTTTTTGAGCGGTGGCGATGGCGCGGTTGTAGGGACGACCGCGAGTCATCCGCCGGCCTCTTCGGCGCGTCGCAGACCGAACGCGGCCCAGAGGGCCATCACGACCACCAACACGAAACTTATGGCAAAGGCCACGGCTACGTTCGATGGCTCACCGGCCAGGAAGCCTCGGGATGATTCGAGGATTATGGTGAACGGGTTGAGTCGGGCTGCCGTTTCGATCCAACCGGTCAACAAACTCAAAGGCACGAAGACCGGCGCCAGGAAAAGAACCATGAAGATCGGCGTCCGAATAACCGGCCCGGCCTGTCCGGTGCGGAGCATCATCGCGATACCAGCTCCGAACAACGTGGCGGCGATATTCGCCAGCAACGCCAACGCCACGAGGCCAAAAAAGTCAAATCCGCCAGTTATGGGCATCCCTGTCACGAGGGCCAGCACTGTTACGAGAAGTCCCGTCATTGCAGCCCGAACGATAGAGGCGATGGTGTAGCCCAGGATGATCCCATACCGGTTCGGCGCTGCGAGCATCAACCTGCGGGCGAATCCGTTCTCGAAGTCACTAGCAATGGAGAAACCCGTGAACGCCCCACCCATAGTTACGGCCTGCAACAGCGCCCACACGTACTGAAACGCGATGTATCCGGCGGCGTAGTCAAAGCCGGGTATGTCCCCCACTCGCGTCAGTCCACCCGCGAAAGCTATAAAGAAGAACAACGGGAACAACGCCGGAGCAAGGAACGCCGGGTTGGTGAAATATTTGTACGTCTGCCGTCCGGCGACGGCTCGGGCCACCGCGAAGAACGCGCCCATACTAGGCCACCCTCGTCCGCATTGAGGCCGCCGCGCCGCCGATGGAGAGGACCATTATGGAGACTCCGACTCCGAAACATAGTAGCAGTGCTTGCGCGTCCCAGCCGGTTATGACTAGGCTCCGAATGCCTTCGACGAGGTAGCTGATCGGGTTGACCGTCGCAACGAAACGGAACCAATCCTGCTCTATGAGAGGTCGCGGAAGGTTGATGGAAGACATAAAGATCAGGACGAAGAACAACGGGAACGCACTCTCCACCGCCTCCACGGAACCGGTGCGGATCGCAAGTATCGCACCCAATCCACCGAACGCCAGAGCCACCAGCACCGTGAGCAACACGAGGAGTAGCATCCCCAGGAACCCGCTGCTGATGTTCACGCCTAGGATGAGACCGAACGCCAGGAACACCACGCCCTGAATCAGTCCGAGGGCCACGACTCCCGCGAGCATCCCGGTGAGGAGCGCGGCGGGTCGCATCGGTGTTAGGGAGAGCCGGTCGAAGAAGCCTGTTTCTATATCGCGGGCGAGATCGCTGCCAGCCGTGATCGCCCCAAACAACGCCGCCTGGACCAGTGGAAACGCGAACGCGAAGTCCAGGTACGGAACGTCCGGGAAACCCGGTATCTTCGTCGCGGCGTTGAGACCGCTAGAGTTTATGGAGAAGAACATCATCGGGAAGAGCAACGCTGAGACGATCACCGCCGGTTGGCGCAACGTTCGTACCGTCGAGCGCCGGGCGAGCGACATAACCTGGGTTACGAAAGAAGCTCCTATCATGCCTGAGCCTCCTCGGCTTCGGCGGGCTCATCGTCCGAGCCTTCCAGGGAGCGGCCTGTCTTTTCCAGGAACACGTCGTCTAGACTCGGCTCTTCGAGGCGCAGGTTGGAGACTTTGAGGTTCTCGTTGTCGAGGGCTCGAACGACGTCGGCCAGTCCAGAAGCGCCGCCGGAGAGTCGGACGGCGACAGTTTCGGGTTGGGTTGGGATCTCCTCTCCGAACCGCCTGAAGACTTTCGCCACCGCGTCACGCTCGGAGCGGTTGGCGGGCGTAGCCTCCACGCTGGGACGCCCGATCTCAGCCTTCAGAGCCTCGGGCGTGTCCTCAGCCACGATCTTCCCAGCGTCGATGATCCCGACTCTGTCAGCCAAAACATCGGCCTCTTCGAGATACTGCGTCGTAAGAAATACCGTCACGCCTTCGTCCCGCGCCAACCGGCTAACCTCCGTCCAGAGAGCCGAACGGCTCTGCGGGTCCAGGCCCGTCGTCGGTTCGTCCAGAAACAGGATGCGAGGTTCATGCACCAACGCGAGAGCGAGATCCAGGCGACGTTTCATGCCCCCGGAGTAACCACGCACCCGACGGTCGGCGGCTAGCTCCAATCCGACTCGCTCCAGCAACGCGTCACCTCGCTTTTTGCGCTCCTTGCGCGGCAATCCGTGCAGCGCAGCCTGAAGATTCAGATGCTCGCGGCCTGTCAGGAACGGGTCCAATGCCGCTTCCTGCAGTGCCGCCCCGATAGACTGCCGGACTTTCGGAC
Source organism: Rubrobacteraceae bacterium (assembly GCA_041748475.1). Lineage (GTDB taxonomy): Bacteria > Actinomycetota > Rubrobacteria > Rubrobacterales > Rubrobacteraceae > JACDDK01. The sequence continues at coordinate 9,964 of JBGTDE010000272.1, forward strand.
CATCCTTCACGATGTCGTAGCCCGCTACCCGCGCCGTGCCGCTCGTTGGCGGCAGGAGCGTCGTCAGCATCAGGACGGTGGTGGATTTGCCAGCACCGTTGGGGCCGAGGAACCCGTAGACTTCGCCAGGCTCCACGTTGATGTCTATGCCATCAACGGCTTTCGGCCCCTTCTTGAACTGGCGGACGAGGTTCTCGACCTCGATGCCCCGTTCTGCAGCCACTAGGCGGTCACCTGAAGGTTTGTCAGCTCCGCGCTTTGGGTCCAGAGTCGCTCCAGGGCGACGGGGTCGCTGGCCAGTTTGGACGAAGATATTTCTTTACGGTCTGCGAAGTATTTACCGGTTACGCCTTCCACCGCTGGGTCAGAGGCAAGCCAGATCAAGGTCTCCGCACCCTGCTCTGGACTCCGCATGAATGGCTTGAAGAGCCGGAACAACAACGTCAACGGGCCCGTGTTGTTCCCCCCGAAGTTGGTGTTGACCGCACCTGGATGCATACAGTTGGCTGTCACGCCGGTGCCGCTCAACCGCGAGGCGAGGCTGCGGGTGAACATGGCGTTGGCGAGCTTGGTCATACCGTAGACTGCCATCCCACCGTACTTGCGTTTGGATTGAAGATC
>JBGTDE010000273.1:0-2141 GCA_041748475.1 Rubrobacteraceae bacterium
GGCAACGTTATTGAAGCTACGCGAAGGACGGCGATCCTCCGTTTTACGGACGACGTAACGGTAGTGGTCGAGGATACAGGCGATGGTTCGCGAGCTTTGATCTCCAGTGCTTCACGGGTCGGGAAAGGAGATCTCGGCCAGAATCCCCGCAACATAGAGACGTTGATCGAAGCCGTCGATAGAGAATTGTCCGCGAATAGCCACCCGTCTACCTGACTCGCGGATCACGCGGTTTCCTATAGCGGAGCACGACAGCATAGACCACACCCGCCCCCACGATGAGACCGAAGATGACCAACAGAATATCTATGTACTGCGGGGCTCGTTCCCCGAGGAATGAGTAAACGAACGTCACCGGAGCCATACCGACAATTGTAGCGAGCAAGAACCTAGAGAAGCTCATCCTCGTGAGACCGGCGGCGTAGGAGATCACATCGAACGACACCACGGGAACTAGTCTGGCTATGAGAACAGCATACACACCGTACCGTGCGAACCACACATCCGCCGCGCCGAGACTGCGCTTACCGAGTATCGCCTCCACGGGAGCCCGGCCCAGAGCGTGGGCTATACCGAACGAGACCGCCGCCGCCAGAGTCGCGCTCGACAGACTCAAGAGTCCACCCCAGAACGCCCCGAACGCCAATCCGTTCGCAAACGCCAGTACGAAAGCTGGAAGGAAAGCCAGTAACGCCTGCAGAATCATAAGGGCAGCTGAGATCACGGGCGCCCAAGCCCCATACGACAGTATGTAATCCCGCACTGCCTCGATATTGCCGCTAGCCAAGACGCTGACAGCTCGGTTAGCCTCGACTCGAAACGGCTCGTACACGAGATACACGAGCCCGATAAGAACTATAAGGGCGACCGTCAGGGCAGGGCGCAGCCACTTCGAGGCCAAGAAGTCCGCGAGCTTGGTTTTGTTCAAGATCATGCCGGGTTACGGGCCAGGATCAGGTGCGTCCCACGACCCGGAATCGGTACGAACTCCACCGCCTCGAACCCCGCACCAACCAACCAATCTTCATACTCCGGGGCGCTATAGGTATTCCCTCGCGCCGTGATAATGAGCATGTTGACCGCGAAAAGCGCGGCATCGTCGCTCATGCCTCGCACGAACTCGCGGACCACGAGCAGCCCACCCGGAGCGAGCGTCTCGCGCATTCGGGCGAAGAGCGTCTGATTCTCTTCCGGGCCGTACATGTGGGAAGTGTTTCCGAAGTAGACCGCGTCGAACGGTCCTTCTGGCAGGCTATCGTTCATGTCTCCGGCGGCTACCGCTATCCCGGATGCCGTGAGTATGTCGCGCATTTGATCTATGACCTCCGGTCGATCAAAGACCGTGACTCGCGCCCCACCACGAGCGAACGCTTCGGCGTTCGTGCCAGGCCCACCCCCGATATCCAAAATGGTCGCGCCTCGTATCAGCCGAGGAAGTACCTCGTCGGCGACACCATCGGCGCCGGGGCGGGCCGAGAGTCGCATCTGATGGATAAACGTGGCGGTACCCTCGAAGTTCGGACGTGTCCGGTCCTCGGCGGGAACTCCGCTTTTTAGGATTTCGGGTAGGTTCGTCCAGGTCGTTATTAGCTCGAAGCGGTGGATGACACTTCCACCGACGTATTTGTCGTCTTCTTCATCTAGCAGTGGGCCGCGATGTTCTTCACGCAGCCGGAAGCCTTCGGGAGTTTCGGCTAAGAGTCCCATCTCTGCGAGCGTCGAGAGCATGATGTGTGTGGCTCGTTCATCCAGGTTTAGTTTTTGAGCGGTTTCTTTAGCGTTGAGGGTTTCGTTTGCGACGGTGGGGATCAAGCCGTCGCGCAAAGCGGTACCGACGATGATCGCCCGTCCCCAATCTAACCCGGTGTAGTCGATGTCCGTCATATCGAGTCGGATTGTATCTCTACAATCGAATATGTCGCGTTCCTTGTCGTGGTGATGTCCAAGCCGTACACTGGCGCGGTTGTGAAATCCTGAGAGAGTAACTTTTGAACCTTCTAACGGTCGCGCTTGGCGGTGCTTTGGGCGCTGGTGGACGTTACTTGCTTGGCGGCTGGCTTCAAGCCCAGCTCGGCTCCGGCTTCCCCTGGGGAACGTTCGCCGTCAATGTGCTTGGCTCACTCGCGATCGGACTGGTACTC
>JBGTDE010000274.1:0-2782 GCA_041748475.1 Rubrobacteraceae bacterium
ATGTACGGCCTCGAAGACTACACCCGCATAAAGCACGTTATGACCAGCCTGGATTAACCAGTATCATCCGCGTTGGCGGCGTTGGTTGACATGCTCCCCTGCGGGTAAGTAGAGTTGCGTGCAGGCGAAGAGAGGAACGAGCATGGCGACTAGCGGTGTGGAAGAACTTTCGATAAAGCTTCTGGAGGCTTACCATGACCTGTCGGAAGGCAGGCTAAAAACTCCGATAGCGAAGCAGGACGCAGTGCGGCGAGCAAGTATAGAGGACTCCTCCACCGAGCCCGACGTGGCACTGCGTTATCTGCTAAACGGCGGATATCTGGAGCCGATCGAGAGGGAAGACACCGAGAACCCCGAAGAGGCGATGGACTCCTACGCTATTACCGTACCCGGCATGGATTGGGTCCGCCAGAAGCGGGATCTCTAATCTCCAATTCAATCGCACCGAACGCGAACGGAGGAGAATAATGGACGACAGAACACAGAGGATGCTGATGCGAGCGATCTCGCTGATTTTATCCCAGGCGCTCGCCCAGCCACTAACCAGTTTCATAGGCGAGAAAATTCCCGAACGCCGAGGCATCAAGGACGACATTGCCGAAGCCGTCCTAAAAGGCGTCACGAGAACGGTCGCGTACTTCATAGCGTCCGTGATCGTTAGGAAGATCGCCGCCTCCCGGTAACATCACCCTCGCAGTGGGTATCACAATCCCATGAAAACTGACTGAGGATAACGCTCATCCAACCCGAGGAATCTCGCAGCATCCATTAAGCTCTACCTTTCCCCAAGCTGTCTCTTCGCCGATAACGCCCAAAACCGCTAGGTTGCCTTTTCGTAGGCGTATCCGAAACGGTAGGCCGTGGCTTCGTCGTAAAGTTTTCCGATGAGTTGCAGTCCCACTGGCAAACCTTCGGTTGTGGTGCCACACGGAATCGAGAGGCTCGGGTGGCCGGTCAGGTCTGTGGGTCCGGTCAGGCGGGTCAAAGCAGAGTACACGGCTTCTTCGTGGCCCTGTATCTCGGTCTCGCGTTGATCCAGGAATGTAGCCGGGATCGGGGTGGTGGGTGCGAGCAGAATGTCTACCTTCTCGAAGGCGTGCTCGAAGTCTTTTGTTGCTCGGAGCTTTGTTTGTTGGGCGTTGGCGTAACGGTATGCTTGCAGGTCTTTGCCGCGCAGTAGCCGTTCCAGGCCGTGATCGTCGAACTTTTCGGGTTTGGTCTCAAGGCGTTCTTCGTGGACGGCGTAGGCTTCGGCGGCTAGCGTGAGGCGTTGAGCAGAGAGTGTTTCGTGGAGGTTTGGAAGCTCGATCTCGCGCACTTCCGCGCCAAGCTCCCGGAAGACTTCGATGGCATCTTGGATTTTGGACTCGATCTCGGGTTCGACGTGCTCGAAGTAGAAGTGTTTCGGAACGCCGATCACAGCTCCTTGTACATCGAGTCGCAGATCTCGGGTGAAGTCTTCAGATGGGCGGTCGATGGAGTATGGGTCTTTTGGGTCATACCCGGCTATGACGTTTAGGAAGAGGGCGTTGTCTTCGACAGTGCGGGTTAGTGGACCGACGTGATCCAGGCTCCAGGACAACGGGAACACACCATACTTACTCACGCGCCCGAAAGTGGGCTTCATACCCACGACACCGCAGAGCGCTGCGGGTATGCGGATGGAGCCACCGGTATCGGAGCCAAGTGCGCCGTAGCAAAGCTCCGTTGCGACTGCAGCCCCGGAGCCACCACTGGAACCGCCGGTGATCCGCTCGGGGTCGTAAGGATTCGTTGTCGGGCCGAAATACGACCGGTCACCTGTTGGTCCATAAGCGAACTCATGGGTGTTGGTCTTGCCGATGACGATGGCTCCGGCCTTTTCCAGCTTCTCTACGACCGTCGCGTTGTGATCCGGGATGTTCTCGGTGAAGAACGCGGAACCCATCGTAGTGCGAATGTCCTTCGTGGAAATTAAATCCTTCAGGCCAACCGGCACGCCATGAAATGCCCCGAGGTCCTCTCCAGCCTCGAACGCAGCTTCCGCCCGGGCCGCATCCGCTAATGCCCTCTCCCCCGTCACGGTAATGAAAGCATTGGTCGTGTCATCCTCAAGTCGTCCCAGAAGTTCCTGCACGACTTCTATGGACGAGATATCGCGCTCGCGCAGGCTATGCGCTAAGGCGGAGATCGTATCGGGAAAATCTCTCATCGAACGTATCTTACAAAATATCCGGGGTTCTCGGTCGGCGGCTGGTATCTTCTGCTGATGGCTGGAGGGATACAAAGGTTAGCCGGTGCGTTTGGGGGTTTCGAGCGGCGGGTTTGGTTGATGCTTTGGGCGATGCTCGTGTTCAGGTTTGGGCAGGGTCTCTACTATCCGTTCAGTGTCATCTACTTTCACAATGTTTTGGGGATCTCGCTCTCGTTGGTTGGCGTGGGGCTTGCGGCGTTGGCCGCTTCGAGCGTCGTGGCGGGCTTTGTGAGTGGACCTCTGGCAGACCGATACGGGCGAAAACCGGTGATGCTCGTCTCGCTTTCGGGGGCGGCTCTGACTTTTCTCGGGTTCTCAATTGTAGAGGGATTCATTGGGTATCTGGCGGTCTCGGTGACGGCGGGATTGTTCGGGTCATCGTCTTTCGACGCGGCGCGCAATGCGACGATCGCCGACGTTACGGAACCGGGGGCGAGGGGTCGGGCGTATGGTCTCGTACGGGTCGGAGGTAACGTCGGGTGGGCGCTTGGGCCGATGACGGCAGGGTTGGCTTCTGCGGCGGCTGGTGGTGAAGCCTGGATCTACCCG
>JBGTDE010000275.1:0-2437 GCA_041748475.1 Rubrobacteraceae bacterium
TTCGTAAGCGTCGCCCAGAAGATCGTCGCCCTCGGCCCGGTTCGCCGTCAGGTTCAGGCCCGCGAAGATACCGACCAGCCGTGAAAGCCGGTCCACCATCTCCCGCCCGGAGCCGAGCTTGTCTTCGTCGTTGAAATCCGCCACGTCGATAACGCCGCGCAGGTCGTTCTCGTCGGCCAGGTTGCGGATGATCTTGTTGATCTCCTCGCCGATGTTCTTGTCGCCCCGGAGCCGGACCATATCCTCGAAGCCACCGTACTCGGGAACCTCGATCATGGCGTGGCGCTTCCCAGCATACTTGTCCGAAACGTACTTCACGAAGAGCAGCGTCAGCACGTAGTCCTTGTACTGGCTTGCGTCCATCCCACCCCGCAGCTCGTCGCACGAACTCCACAGAGAACGATAAAGCTCCGACTTCTTCACGGCCATCTCGGCGACCTCTCGTTTGTTCGGCAGAGATACAAAGCCCTACTCCCCGCGAGCCAGAAACTAGATGTAACTCCCGAGGAAGACGCAGTTTAGCAAACGTGACTACCGGGGTTTCAGTGTACTTTCAGAGTCCTCTTTGTCGCGGTCGAACAGTCCTATGAGTAGTCCCGGTGCGGCGAGAGCGGCTTCCAGCGGGCCTCGCGGCAACAGGAGTCGCCATAGGAAGCAGACCACCGCTACCACCACCATGAAGGTTCCGACGGAGACTACAGCCGCCGGTACTGTCTCGCGTTCCACGATCTCCGGGGCTGTGCCGAGGAGGATTATGTGTCCGACGTAGACCGTGAGCGCCATCTGGCCGGTAGCGGCTAGAGGCTGTATGGCTCGTGGGAGCGCGTCCGCCAGTAGTAGGCAGAGTCCGAGCATGGCGACGGCGGAGGCTGTCGCGCCGAGTAGCCACAGCGGCATCTGGCTGTGGGGCTCCGAGGATAGGAGCCGTCCAAAGCCCGCATCTAGCGGATACCTGGGCGAGTCGAAGAGCAGGGAGACATTTTTGGGGGCGAAAGTTCGGGAGACTAGCGCGGAACCGACAGCCATGGCGAGGCCACCCAAGACCATGCCGATACGGATACGACCGGAAGTGAGATCCAACCTTCCAAGCAGAATTCCAAAGAGCAACGGCGCCGCCCAGGTAGCAAGCGGATATGCGCCCGAGAGCAGCAGGTCGTAGAAGATCGCCCCGACGGGCTCCCCAAATGCAGCGTACCCTTCGGCGAAGAGTCGTGGCGTAGCATCGAAGCCAACGAGGTAAAGCATCGGGCCAAGCGTCAACGACAACCCGATACCGAGGAGGAGCAGCCATCCCGGCGCGGAGAGCACGAGTGCCGCGAACAGAAAATACACGGCATAGTATTGGAGTATGACGAGCACGTTGTGGTCCAGACCCTGCAACCACATCCCGAGCGGCAACAGAAGAGCCCCCCGAGTCAGCAGCTTCCCGCGCACCCGCCATCCAGCTCCGCGCCGCGCCAGCAGAGCCACCCCGACACCCGCCAGAAAGACGAACAACACGGACGCTCGCCCACGAAATATGCCGTATACATCGCCGCCGAAGGTCTCCGGGATGGGATTCGGGCCGAAGTGTACGGCGACCATCCCCAGCACCGCCACAGCCCGCGCTACATCCACACCTCGCAGGCGAGGTCTCTTGCGAGTGGCTTCCACTTCTACATTTGCGGACAAAGCACCGTTGTTTTCGGTTGCCCAGGCTTGAGGTTCCGTGCGGTCCAACCAAGTCCTCTCGTGCTTTTCGTTCGCGTTCGCGGAATTGCTTGAAGATTTTCGCACAGCTTCGAGATTTACAGGTATTTAGTTACCAAAAACTGTCAGGCCCCTATGTAAATTTTACGGTTGGGACTTGGATGGTTCATAATGGACGTATCGACCAGAGGAGGAATGTGTGATCGAGAAGAGACTCGACAGACCACCCCCGGAGATCCATCAGGCACGCGAGAGCATCCGATCCGGTGCACACTCGGAACCTACCGGCGGGATGGCTCCGGGCTTCGTGCAAACCAACCTGGTTGTGCTGCCCCAAGAATACGCCTTCGATTTCCTGAAGTTCTGCGTGCGCAATCCCCGGCCTTGTCCCGTTCTGGAAGTTACGGATGTGGGCTCCCCCACTCCGTCCGTGATGGCTCCGGGCGCGGACTTGCGGACGGACGTACCGAAGTACCGGATCTTCGAGAACGGCGAACTCATTGAGGAGCCGGCGGATATAGAGTCATACTGGCGGGATGACCTGGTGTCATTCTTGTTGGGTTGCAGTTTTACGTTCGAGACGGCGCTGCTATCAGCGGGATTGAGTCTGGCGCATCTGGATCAAGGTAGAAACGTGCCGATGTACGTGACGGGTCGGGAGTGCGTAGCGTCCGGGCCGTTCGCGGGTCCGGTGGTCGTCAGCATGAGGCCGTACCGGGCGGAGGAGATCCCGCTGGCCGTCACCGTC
>JBGTDE010000276.1:0-10415 GCA_041748475.1 Rubrobacteraceae bacterium
TCTGATTCACCGGAGTCGGTCACACCATATCCCGCGCTCTCGACGGCGCGATGGATATCCCGCACCTCCGTCTCACCCACTAGATATCGAACACTCGCCTTCTCCGTGGCGAGGTTGACACTTGCATCCAACACGCCGGGCATCTTCGCCAAAGCTTTCTCAACCCGTCCAACGCAACTCGCGCACGTCATGCCGCTCACGCCAAAGCTCGTCTCGTGGGTATCCGCGCCGTATCCCGCTTCTTCGACCGTCGAGATCAGGTCCGCAGCATCCAAAACATCCGGGTCGTACTCCACGTTCGCTTTCTCAGCGGCGAAGTTGACGTTCGCTTCCGAGACGCCCTCTCGTTTTGATAGTGCCTTCTCCACACGATGCACGCAGGACGCGCAACTCATGCCCGTCACCGGAATGCTCACCGAAGTACGCTGTTTTTGATCCACATCAAACCCTTCAGAAAGATATATTCGTATGCCCCCCTACCCTATATCCAGAACCATTCGTCGTCAAGGATTTTGAGCACGGATGCGGCGTTTTTTGGTGATCTATATAATGGCTCTCGGCAGCTATGTTTTGGTTTCATAGGGGAGGATGTGGCAGGTTTGTTGGGCGAGATCGTGTGTTGATGAGGGGGATGCAATGATCCCGCACGCCGACATCATTGGTAGTTTACTGCGGCCATCCGAACTGCTGGACGCGCAGAGGAGTTTCGCGGGTGGCGAGCTTTCGAACGCGGATTTCAAGCGGGCTGAGGATCGGGCGGTGGACTGGGCTATATCGTTGCAGGAGCGAGCGGGGATGCCGGTGGTCACGGATGGCGAGATGCGCCGGGAGTCCTTTCAGAGTCAGTTGATCGAGGCCGTGGAAGGCTTCGCGGGATATGGCATCGACGCCTGGCTCTGGGGCGACTGGCATGGCGATGATGCGGTGGGGGATAGTAAGACGGAGCGTCCAGCGGAGCTTGGGGTAGTTGGGAAGCTTCGGCGCAGGCGGCATCTTTGCGCCGAGGAGTTTGTCTATGCGCGAGGGCGCACGGATCGAATCATAAAAACAACGCTGCCGAGTCCGAGCATGTACGCGAACCTCTGGTCACCGGAGTTGTCACGGGAAGCGTATCCAACCCTCGACGATTTTCTGGAGGACGTGGCCGAGATACTACGGGACGAAGTCGACGAGTTGGTGCGGCTTGGTGCCAAGTACATCCAGCTAGACGCGCCACATTATCCGTTGCTATTGGATGCAAATACTCGGGCTTTCTACGAGGAAAGAGGGTGGAATTTCGATAAGTGGATGACTCGGGGCGTGGAGTTGGACAACTATGTGATCGGGGCTCATCCCGGCGTGACGTTCGCATTCCACCTGTGCCGGGGAAACCAGGGGAGCCGGTGGCTGGTCTCGGGTTCCTACGAGCCGCTGGCGCAGCGCATCTTTAGGGGCGTTAACGCTCAAAGGCTGATGTTGGAGTACGACGACGAGCGTAGCGGGGGCTTCGAGCCTCTGGCTCACGTACCGGAGGACAAAGTCGCCGTCCTGGGTCTCGTTACTACCAAGAGTGGCCGGCGGGAGACTGTGGAGGAGTTGGAGGCGCGAGTCCGGGAAGCGTCGCGGTACGTGGAACTGGATCGGCTGGCGCTGAGTCCGCAGTGCGGGTTCGCTACTTCAGTGGTTGGAAACGCCCTCTCGATCGAGGATCAAGAACACAAGCTACACACCATCGTGGAGACGGTAGAGAAGATTTGGGGCTAGAGCCGTAACTCAAGGCGGATTTCCGGTAAGGGTTTTCCTTAAGTCAGTCTCCGGCGGCTGAATTCAGGGCTGAGCCTTCGAGTAGATTAGTGCTGTGACGCAGTACGAGGGCTACGGCGCCGAGAACTTCGGCGCGTTCGCCAAGGGAGCTCTCCACAACTTCTACATCTTCCGATGCCGAGCGGATCGTGCTGAGTTTCAGGGACTCGCGTAAGGGCTCCAACAGTAGTTCACCGGCGGCACCGAGGTCTCCGCCGACTATAATGCGCCGGGGATTGAAGAGGTTGCAGAGCGTGGCTACGGCTGTGCCGGTGATCCGCCCAGCGTCTGCAATGATTCGGCGGCATCCAACATCACCATTGTGGGCGCGGGTAACCACTTCAGCAAGTGTGAGATCATCTCCATAGGCATCGCGCAGCGCGGCTAGGATGGCCGGAGCCCCGGCTAGCGTCTCCAGGCATCCTCGGTTGCCGCAGCGGCAGATCGGACCTCCAGGGTCCACGACGGTGTGGCCGATCTCCCCGGCGGTGCCGCCCGCCCCAACGTATGGCCGACCACCGATGATAAACCCGGCCCCGACACCTGTCGCCAACTTCAGGTAGACCAGGGGATCCAAGCCCTTTCCCGCACCCCACATCCACTCGCCCAACGCCCCGAGGTTGGTGTCGTTCTCAACCTCGACCCTCATCCCCAGTGCCTCGCTCATCGCCCTAGACGCCCGCACTCCGACCCACCCCGGCAGAATGGTAGAGTCTCCAAGCTCGCCCGTCGGTCGATGCACGGGACCTGGCAAGCCCATACCAACCCCGACTATCTCTCTGCGATCAACCCCAGCCTCCAACAACACCTCGTCCACCAGAAGAACGGCAAGCTCGATGGCCTCGGTTGCGGGGAGATCCGCTTCGACCACCCGATGCCGCTCGGCGAGTAGCGTGTGCGACAAATCCGAGAGTGCCACCCGCAAGTGTCGTTTGCCGAAGTCGATCCCAAGCGCCACCCCGGCTCGACGGTGCAGCGTCACGAGCACCGGCGGTCGACCGAGAGCCGCCTTCATGGATGACCGGATAGGCATGGAGGTTTCGATCACCAACCCCTCGACCTGCAACTCGCCGATGATCGCGGACACAGTCGAAGGCGCGAGGGCCGTGCGACGAGCCAATTCCGCTCGTGACACCGCACCAACCTCAGCTAGAATACCAATCAACTGACCACGAGCATCCAGCCGCACTTGACCCCGCATCCTCCGCCTTCTCTCCTAGAACTGTTCTACCGGAGACTTATATACTATCTCCAAGGAGTTTTCTTACCAGACTTATTGCCAAACTAATGTTAATGCTGGACAAAACAAGGCTTGACAAGTCGAAACGAATGTAGATATACTGCGAAATCGAACAAAAGAAATAAGACGGAACAGGATCGCGAGGCGTAGGGAAAGCGCCGGATGAGACGTATAGGAGGAGCAGCGGAGTGGTGAGATGAGCTACGGATCTCGTGCAATATTGTTCTTGCGCTTGAGGATGAGGGATCTTCACGGCAACTACGTCATGCATAGAGGGTGGAGATTTTTGGAGGAAAACTCTTGAGCGCGTGGTGGTTTTCGACGGCGAGATCTCCGTAGTGCATCCAGCGTGGAGATATTAGTGAGCTGTACGGTGGGGCTACTGGACAAAGCAACTCGGTAGAAAAGGGGAAAGAGAATGAGAAAGACAAAATCAATCGTGTTGGCGGTGTCGCTAGCGGGGATAGTGGTGCTGGCGTCCGCTTGTGGCGGAGGTAGCGGTAATCAAGGAAGCGGAGACGGCAAGAAGAGCGGCAGTGGTGGCGGCAAGATCGCACTGTTGCTACCCGAGTCCAAGACCACGCGCTACGAGCGGCATGACCGGCCAATCTTCGAGGAAGCCGTCAAGAAGGAGTGTTCGGACTGCGAGATCCTGTACTCCAATGCGGATCAGGACGCTTCGAAGCAGCAACAGCAGGCTGAAGCCGCCATTACAAACGGGGCCGAAGTCATGGTGCTCGACCCGGTCGACGCCGAATCCGCTTCCGTCATCGTGGAGCGGGCGAAGCAGTCAGACATACCGGTCCTGAGTTATGACCGGCTCGTCCAGAACGCCGACCTCGACGGGTACATCTCATTCGACAATGAGCGTGTCGGCAAGCTGCAGGGCAAGTGGCTCACAGAGAACGTGGACGAAGGCGGCAACATCGTCATGATAAACGGTGCGCCAACCGACCCGAACGCCGCATTGTTCAAGAAGGGCGCCCACAGCGTCATCGACGGTACGCTCGAAGTCGGGGTCGAGTACGACACGCCCGATTGGAGCCCGGATGAGGCGCAGCGGGAGATGGACCAGGCGATAACCCGCCTGGGCAAGGAGGAGATAGACGGCGTCTACGCGGCAAACGACGGTACCGCTGGTGGAGCAATCGCCTCGATGAAGGCCGCAGGTTTCGACGAGATACCGCCGCTCACCGGTCAGGACGCGGAGCTAGCCGCGATGCAGAGCCTCGTCGCCGGAGACCAGGGCATGACCATCTACAAGGCCATCCGCGACGAAGCCACGACAGCCGCCAAGATGGCTATCGGCCTACTCGAAGACGGTGAAATTCCCGGAGACCTCGAAACCGTAGGATCAGACAACGGCGAGGAAGATGTCCCCTCGGTACTTTTGGACCCGGTCGTGGTGACCACGGACAACATCAAGGACACTATCATCGCGGACGAATTCTGGAAGGTCGATGAAATATGCACATCCAAATTCGAGGATGCGTGTTCTGAAGCCGGGATCATGGAGTAGCGTATGACCGCAAGCGCGAACACCGCCGAAGCTCCGGTGCTTGCCCTTCGGGGTATCAACAAGAGCTTCGGTCCCGTAGAGGCGCTCACCGACGTGGATTTCGAGGTCTACGCCGGTGAGGTGGTGGGGCTCGTCGGCGACAATGGAGCCGGCAAGTCCACTTTGGTCAAGACAATGGCTGGTAGTCACCAGGCGGATGAAGGTGAGATCCTCTTCGAGGGGAATCGGGTCGAGATCAACGGCCCGCAGGATTCGAGCGCGCTCGGCATCGCCACTGTCTATCAGGACTTGGCCCTCTGCGACAACCTGGACGTGGTGAGCAATCTATTTCTGGGGCAGGAGAGACTGTCCAGTGGTGTTGGCAAGGCTGTGCGTTGGATCCAGGAGCCTCCAATGGAGCAGCGGTCCCTGGAGCTTCTCGATTCGCTCTCGGTTACGACCATCCGCAGCGTCCGAACACCGGTCGCCTCGCTCTCCGGCGGACAGCGTCAATCCGTCGCCATAGCTCGTTCACTCCTCGGGGACCCCAAAGTAGTCTTGCTGGACGAGCCAACAGCGGCGCTCGGCGTTGCCCAGACGCGACAAGTGCTGGATCTAATACTGCGACTCAAGGATCGGGGATTGGGAGTAGTGGTCATCAGCCACAACCTCGCGGATGTCTTCGAGGTCACGGATCGGATCATAGTGCTGCGGCTCGGACGGCGCGTCAAGGACTTCGATACAAAGACCGCCAACCAGGAAGAGGTGGTCGGCTCTATCACCGGCGTGGATTTCGGGGAAGCCGCAAACGACGCGCCGGACAAACAAGAGGAGGCTAGATGAGCGCGACGGGCCAGGAATCCTCTGAAAGCGCGAAGGACGGCTTTCTTGCCAGGACTTTTGGGCGTCTGAGACCAGCCGGGCTCGGGCCGTTGCCGGTTCTGCTCGGGCTAGCGGCGATATGGGCGGTCTTCACCTTCGCCAATCCTCGGTTTCTTTCGGCGGTCAACCTTACGAACATGATGCTCCAAATCGCCGCGGTCGGTACGATCTCCGTGGGCATCGTTCTGGTTCTGCTGCTCGGCGAGATAGATCTCTCCGTGGGCTCCGTCAGCGGCCTTGCCGCAGGCGTTATGGCCGTCCTGAGCGTGAAAAACGAGTTGCCCGCAGTCGCCGCGCTCGGAGTTGGGCTTCTGGCGGGAGCCGCTATCGGGGCGTTCAACGGCTTTATCGTGACGCGGTTCCGGGTCCACTCGCTCGTCGTTACGCTGGCGGGTCTTCTGGGATTCCAGGGAGCTTTGCTGTATGTTCTGGGCGATACGGGGACCGTCAACTTACGGGATCCACTTATAACGGGACTGGCCGGTACTTTCTTTGCGCCGATAGTGGGATGGATCGTGGCGGTGGTTGTGATCTCATCGTATGCCGCCGCCAGTCTGCTTGGCAGGCGTGCGGAGTTGGCCGCCGGTATTGAGCGTCCCATGGCTCCCGTGGTCGCTCGGATCGTCGCTGTCGGAGTGGCTATCGTCGTTGTTGTGGCGGTTTTGAACGCGGATCGCGGGATGCCGCTGGCCGTGGTGATCTTCCTGGGTTTTGTCGTAATGTTTCATCTGCTGACGAAAAAGACTCAATTTGGACGCTACCTGTACGCTATCGGTGGGAACGAAGAAGCCGCTCGTCGCGCCGGTATAAAGGTGGAGCGCGTGAAGATAGCGGCGTTCACGCTCTGCTCGACGCTCGCAGCGGCGGGTGGCATTCTTGCGGCCTCGCGCCTGCTGGCGGTCAATCAGGCATCTGGGAGTGGGGACATCCTGCTCAACGCCATCGCTGGGCCGGTAATAGCCGGAACCAGTCTAATGGGTGGGCGCGGTTCGATCTGGTCCGCGCTGCTCGGGGCTCTGGTGATCGGGTCGATCTCCAACGGCATGGACCTTCTGGCGTTTGACTCCTCGATCAAGTTCATGGTCACCGGCTCCGTGCTTCTGATAGCGGCCACCCTTGACGCCGTCTCCAGCCGCCGACGCCGCTCGACTTGAGCGATTGATCCACGAGCCGATCATCGTCGACCGCCGCAACTCCGCGACGGTCTGACCTAGCGGCGGTCCAACGGGTGCTGTGATACTCTTTTCTGCCGTGGAAGCGGCTCATGAAGAGAAGATTTCAACCCGGAGAAAGCGGATTGCGGCGTTCGTCGGGCTTGTGACTGCGGTCTTTGTCTTTGTGCTGTACGTCCTGACACTCGCGCCGACCGTCCTCTACTACGACCGGCCCATACTGCTCGATTCAACGATGCTGCAGACGCAAGCTGCGGTGCTCGGCATGACAGGACCAACGGGCGAACCCTCGTGGGTGATGTTGACGCATCTGTTTACGTATCTTCCTTTTGGCGACGTGGCGTACCGGGTGAATCTTGCTTCTGCGGTCTATGCGGCGGTGGCGGTTGGGTTAGTGTTCTGGGCGGGATGGTTGTTGAGTCGGAGGGTGGTCGCGGCTGCTACGGGAGCTCTGGCTTTTGGGCTTGGGGCAACGTTCTGGAGCCAGGCGGTTATTGCTGAGATATATACGTTCAACGGCGTGATGATTATGGCCCCGATCATCGCTCTTTTATTGTGGCGGGAGCGACGCCAGGACCGCTACCTCTTACTGGCTTCGTTCCTGATGGGGTTCGCGCTAACCAATCATCTTACGAGTGGATTGATTTTGCCGACGGCGTTCCTGTTCGTGGCTGCGGTGGATTGGCGCAAGCTATTGGATTGGCGATTGATTCTGAAGGGAGTGGGACTCTTTCTTCTGGGACTCACGCCGTATCTGTATCTGCCTATAAGAGGGGCGATGGATCCCCCGATGAACGAAGCGAACCCAACTACACCAGGGAGATTCCTGGAGTTTGTGAGTGGCAGTGATCTCCACGGGGTCTTCGGGCAGTACGGTCCGGCGGAGCTTTTGGGAAGATTGGCGTTCTACTGGGATTTTCTGCTAGCTAACTTCCACTGGGGACTCCTGATGATCGCCGTAGTCGGCTTCTTTGCGATGGCTTTGCGGGATCGGGCAGCAGCGGTACTCATAGGAGTACCGTATCTTGGGTGGCTTTTTCATGCTCTGGAGTTCGGAATCTTCGACACCGAGATATATTTTATTACCACGTACATGATGCTTGCCCTGGCTCTAGCCGTCGGAATGGGATTCTTGCTGCGGTCTATTGAAAGCTTGGTCACCGACCTTGACGCGGTGCCGAAGATCGGTGGGATAGCCTTGATCTCGCTGGCCTTGCTCTCGCTCCCACTGCTCGCAATACCCCAAACTTTCGCCGAAAACGATATGAGCGAGGACTACACGGGACGAGATATCCTCAATGCGGTAAAAGAGAAAACCGAGCCCAACTCGACTGTCCTGCATCACCGGAGCAACCTCTGGTACATGGTGCTCGTGGAGAAAGAGCGCCGCGACTTGACCATCATCGACCCGTGGTTTCCTTCGTGGAAGCGTGACACGGACATTGTCTGGCCCGACGATATAGACGCCGTCACCACAGACCTGCGCTATGGCACGCACGATTACACCGGTGTTTCTACGGCCCGCGAAGCCGCCAAGAACGGCCCCGTGTACATCCTGGATCAGGAGAGCGCCGGACCCGACTACTTCCGCAAGGCGGGGTTCAAGATCGTGCGCGTCGAGGAGGACGTACTCTACGAGTTGGTTCCGCCCGGCAAAGAGCCGTACACCAAGAGAGGCAAGGTTGTCTCCGTTAAAACCTGGGGTTAACCAGCCGGACGGGTGATGAGCTTACCGTGCGTACCGCGACTCGCCAACTTCCCGAGTGCGCTCGGTAGTTCCTCGAACGGGATCGGGTCTTGAACGAGCGGGGAGATATCTCCGGCTTCGTGGAGCTGGATCAAGGCTTCATGCGTCTCCCGCACAACCTCTGGCATGACCCGCGTATACAACCCCCAATGAACTCCCACCACAGAGTAATTCTTTACGAGCGCGTGAGCGGTGGGAGCTTCGGCGATGCGGCCACCAGCGAAACCGATAACGAGGATACGACCCTCGAAAGCCACACATCGTCGCGAACCATCAAACACATCGCCACCGACAGGATCGAAGACAACGTCCGCTCCCCGGCCTTCCGTCGCCTCTTTGACGACATCTATAAAGTTCTCTTCCCGGTAGTCAATAGCGACTTCCGCACCGAGTTTCCGGCACACCTCTACTTTCTCTGCGCCGCCAGCCGTCGCGAAGACCCTGGCTCCCGCAGCCCGCGCGAGCTGAATTGCCGCCGAGCCGACACCTCCAGCCCCAGCTTGTACTAGAACGGTCTCGCCTTCTTGGAGGTTCGCCCGCCGATGCAGGGCTACGTGCGAAGTCTGGTAGGTGATCGGCAGCGTTGCCGCGTCATCGAAGGGGATTGAATCCGGCACTACGAAGACGCTCCCCACTGGGACTGCGACCTTCTCTGCATAGCCGCCATTTGGCATGGGTGGGGTCGCTATCACGCGTTGTCCGGGGGACAGGTCCACATCCTCGCCGACGGACTCCACGGTGCCGGAGATCTCGCCACCGGGCGTGAACGGTAGGGGTGGGCGTTCCTGATATTCACCCTTGCAGATCAGGATATCGAAGAAGTTGAGGGCCGCAGCCTCCACTCGGATCAGAACTTCACCCGGCCCTGCAAGCGGTTCATCCACCTCTCCGAGCTTCAAGACGCTCTCGGGTTCTCCAAGCTCATGTACCTGCCATGCGCGCATCGCCACACTCCCTCCAATCGCCTAAACCGCAGCTTAACATCTCCGGCTAGAATGGTGCCTGTGATACACAAGCTCGATATACATAAAGAGACTGCGGCCCGACGAGTTCTAGACATACAACTTCGCTCCTATGCCGTCGAAGCAGAGATCATCGGTTTCAACGAAATTCCACCCCTCTACGACACTATCCACTCCTTGAGCAACTCAGGCGAGACGTTTCTCGGATGCTTTGAGAGCGAAAGCCTTGTGGCCCTTATCTCATACAAATTCCAAGATTCGATTCTGGACATTCATCGTTTGTTCGTTGACCCGGAATGTTTTCGCCAGGGATATGCCGGTAGGATGTTGCAGGCGGTCGAGAGTGCAGAGTTTTGCATCGAGAGGTTTGTTGTTTCTACTGGCTCGAAGAATTTTCCAGCCGTCGAATTCTACGTCTCGCGAGGATTTGCGCGTGTGGATGAAATCGAGGTTGCGCCGGGGCTTTTGGTGACGCGATTCGAGAAGGTGGTTGGGTCGCTGGCGGCGTCTTCGGGGGACTGTTAAGCTCCGGTTGGAGAGGGTGAAGACGAGACAGGAGGTAGCGGATGCTGCGGGTACGGGATTTTATGACGCGGGATGTGGTGACGCTTGGGCCGGAAGCTAGCGCGAAAGAGGCGTGGGCGTTGTGCCGGGAGCACAGTATTCGGCACATACCGGTGGTGGAGGATGGAAGATTGGTTGGTCTCGTCTCGGATCGAGACTTGCGCGATGTCAGTCCTGGACGCGGGGATCGCGAAGCCGCTACGCTTCAGTGGGTGGGTGTCGGGGATATGATGGTTCGCGACTTATCGACCATTGGACCTCTCGACACTCTTGAAAACGCGGCACGTGAGATCCACGACCGCAAGATCGGCTGTCTGCCGGTCGTGGACGAGGATGGACTGGCGGGCATAATCACGTCGTCGGATATGCTGCGGACCCTTATACAACTCGTTGGAGGCGATGGACCTGGAACCTGGATGGAGGTCGAAGTCCCGAACGAGCCTGGCCAACTAGCGGGCCTGACCGATGCCATCCGGGACTTGAAGGTGAACGTGGGCGGTATCTACCTCGGACCCGCGAGCCGCGAGACTTACCGCACCATCGTCGTGCGCCTCGAAACCACCAACCC
>JBGTDE010000277.1:0-5906 GCA_041748475.1 Rubrobacteraceae bacterium
TAATTGCGGTATTCCGTCGACTTTTTGATGCTCTCCAGGCAATTGCCTAGCAAGGAAACATCTCCGCCGGTCGTGATGACGCTCACCTTCGGCTCGTCTTCTATTTGTAGCTTTACCCGAAAACGGTTAGGGAGTAAGCCGTCTTCTACGGAGCCTCGAAGACCACGGCGATGTAGTGCTTCGTGTAGGGCTTGGTGGGCTCTCTCGGCAATGTAACTCTTGTTGGTTGGTGACGATGCCACGGAACCTTCAACTGTACGCCAGTGGTAGAGAACCTTTGGTATGTGGAGGATCCTCTGCGTTTGCTCGGTGAAGCGTAGTACCAGGTCGTAGTCCTGGCAGCCATCGAACTCGCTCCGGAAACCGCCGATCCCTTCGAAGATGCTGCTGCGGTAGATGCCGAGATGCGAGATGTAGTTTGAGGACATCAGTAGGTCCGGCGACCATCCCGGCTTGAAGTTCGGGTCTGAGCGCTCGCCCATCTCGTCGATTTTATCCACGTCGGAGTAGATAAGATCGGCTGACGGGTTGTCTTGCAGGAGTCTGGCTACTTGAAATAGAGCGTCCGGCGGCAACTCATCGTCGTGGTCCAGGAGTCCCACAAACTCTCCAGTCGCCATCTCAAACCCAGCGTTCGACGCCGCCGAGATTCCACCGTTGCTCTCCATGCGATACGTTTTGATTCGGCTATCGACGCGCTCGTAGAGCGAGAGGACTTCCTGTACATGCGCCTGAGTCGAACTATCGTCCACCACGCATAGTTCCCAGTGAGGGTAGATCTGCGCTAGCACGGAATCCAAAGCCTGTTCCAACCACTCCCTCTTTGGATTGTAGACTGGCAGCAGGATACTGATGAGCGGCTTGCTCCGAAACCTGTTGGCTTCGTGCCACAGGTGCTTGGTATCCACAGGGCCAAGCCGGCTACCCTGGACCCAGTCGGCATAGAGATTCCTAACGTAAGAGTGCCGCGTTCCCCGGACAAGCGCCGCAGCAGCCTTATCCTCCACGGTCTAGTCGGTCTTCTCAGACGAGCCGCGGTTAGCTCGTAGACGCCGGAGTGGCCCGAATATCCGCCACGTAAGCGCGTTCTCCATGGCGTCGAGGCGATCCGTTAGCCACTCGTTCTTAGACAACAGTGTTTTTTTCTCGGACAGTAGAGCTTTCTTCTCAGAGAGTAGAGCTTCCTTTTCTTTCCCCAGATCCTCGTTCGTGGATTTAAGGTAAGTGTTCTGTCGGTGCATTGATTGGACCCGTTCTCGAAAAGCCTGTACTTCAGTGTTCTCTATCCGCTTGATCTCTTCCCGCAGGAGATCCAAACTTACCAGATACTCCTCGCACTCCTCGAAGATAGTGCGTTCGTCGTCGAGCAAAAGAAGAGACTCGTCACCCATATCGGGGAGTTCACTGTCGCCGCACACAGCGATGTTGAAGTGCGTGGTCAGAGGGTATGAACCTGAACGATTCTCGGGTTCGGAGATCTTAAAGGTCTCGGTCGGCATTGAGGATACGAGGTTATCTGACCCGAGGAAGATTCCTCCGCAGACTATCCCCTGACGGTAGATTCGCATGTGCTCGAAGTTAGCCTCCAGAAGCTCCCTGAACTGTAGAGTGTGCATCTCGCTTGTGTGTGCCGGGTCTTTGTAGTTGCGATCGTTGGTGTGGGTTTGCTTGTCGGGGGTGGAGACTACGAAGATTCCTCCTCGTTTCAAGACCCGTTTGACTTCCGTCACCAGACGCTCGGGCTGGTCCAACTTCTCGATCACCTCCAGAGCGACCACCGCGTCGAAGGGTTCGTCGGGATCTGGAAGGCGAGGCAATGCACTGTGTTGGTAGCTTATGTTTTCAGCCTGATTCCTGGGTGGTGAACAGTCCCGAGTGCTACCGGCATCGGTCAGGCATACCACTCGCTCGGCGGCTGCGGCGAGAATACTAACGTCCGGATCCAGCCTAGCACAACGTATATCTAGCACGGTTCCGCCCTGTATGTATCGCTGCGCGAACCTGTACCCGGTCAGGCGGTTGTAGAGTTTCTCGGCACGCTCTTTGTTGTATGACACTGGGTTGCTACTCATCTGTGCGACCTTCCTGATTCAGCGCGTGAAACCCGGGAGCTTAGATCTCCAAAGCCTTCGGATACGCTGCGGACATCTTTTGGATCCCATGCGTATATCGCCATCAAACGATATTTCCTTCCCTCACGCCGATTCCGTCGACAGAGTTTATCTAACTTGTTTCAACGATGCCGAGCTATTCGTGCGCCGTTGTAGCAAAGGCATTCTGGGGTTGAATCTTGTAGCGTGACGGTAGTTCCTCCGTCTCGCGAAGGTTTCTGATCTCTGTATCACAAGCAAGCGTCGGGGTGGAATGCCACTCGCTGCGTTTGACAATGCCGCGCCAGTCGAGTTTTATCTCGACTAAAGCAGTGATACTTGTCGAAGACCATCGTTCTCTGGATCGAGAGAGGTTGCTGAAAGAAATGACACGCAGAAGTAACGAGATACTCGAAAAGGCCCGGACGCTGAAAACTCACTCCAAATCGACGGTGGGCACGGTGCTCGAGAGAGTGGCGCGAGGATTGGAGAGCGGAGCCGCACGGTTACAGCAATCTACTCCCGATAAATCCGTGGATCTCGTAGAACAGCAAGCGGGACGGATAAAGCGTCAACACCAACGTATCGAGAGGTTGCAGGGACAATTGGCGAGGAAAGAACAGAATCTGGTCAAGTTGCGCGAGCGAGTCGTCGACAGTCGGTTTCCGGTTATGAGGAGACCGCCGATCTTCTTTGTGGTTGGCCTTCAGAGATCCGGGACAAACTGGCTGATGCGGACCCTCAACTCGCACCCCGACATACTATGCCGAGGAGAGGGACGCTTCTTCGACAGGGATTTCCGAAACCCGGCCCTCAAGGAAATGCAAACTACCGAGCATATAAAGAAGAAGATACAACCGAGCTCGCTCTACAACGCTCTGGCCGAAGCGGAGTATCTCCGGCTCTGGGTGGAACGCTCCGTTTGGACCCGCGACTCCGACTCCGAGGAGCAGATCGACCATCTCACAAGGGAAGCTATCTACCATTTTCTATCCGAGTCTCTGTCCAAGACCAACAAACGCATTGTGGGCGACAAGACTCCTTTGGGAAGACCGGAGACGATATCGGAGATAGGCAGACTATGTCCCGAGGCGAGGGTTATACACATCGTACGGGATGGCCGGGATCAGGCGATATCCCAAATGCACCATGTTTGGAACCGCTCGAAGGACGAAGGCGGTGTCAGCGACCTTCCGGACGAGGCTCTGGATAAACGAAACCGCTACCGTGAATCCCCCGAGGCTTTTCTGGGATCCAGCGAGACCATCTTCCATACGGGCCACCTGGAGCGGGCGGCCCGCAACTGGAGTGATGGCGTGAAGGCCACTCGCCGTGACGGAACCGCGCTCCTTGGGGAGAGGTATACCGAAGTTCGGTACGAGGAGTTACTCTCAAGGCCGGAGAAGGAATTCGGGCGGCTCTTCGACTACCTCGGCGCGGCGTCCGACGAGGATACCGTGGCGCGGTGCGTAGGGTCCACGAGCTTCGATAAACGCTCAGGGGGCCGGAAGCCCGGCGAAGAGAATACGTTGTCGGGCGTGAGAAAAGGCATAGCCGGGGACTGGAAAGGAGTTTTCAACGAGCAGGACCGGCGTATCTACAAAGAGGCCGCCGGTGACTTACTAATGGAGCTTGATTACGAAATGGACGAGGACTGGTAGAAGGTAGTCGTTATCTAGGCGGATTTATCCCTGCGGCTAGCGCCGTGGATTTCGACCTTCGTAGGCAGGTTAAAGAGACCTTTGTATGCGGGTCTTCCCACAGGTCGCTCCACGTCGAAGACCGTCGCCACGTCCAGCCAATCCAGATAGAGGCTTTTGTTTTGAGAGTGAGAGACTGCGGCGCTGATACTGTAGGTGCCGTGTTGTAGAGGCGTGTCGAAGGTGAAGTCCACTACTACACGCTCGCCTTTCGCACGACCTCCAAGCTTGGTTTTCTCTGCGGTCGTGCTGGTCGAGAACACGTCGAGCCCGCCTTTGTTTCGCAAAGTGATGCTTAGTATGGAAGACTCTATCTCCTTCAGATACTCTACATGCACCCTCACCGTTACGGTCGAGTCCGACGCGACGCTCGCAGACACGGTGCCATCCTTGCCCAGAAGCTCCACGTTCGAGATCCGAGCTTCGCCCGTGCCATGCCGGAGGGTAGAGACCCGGCGTTCGAGATCCGGATTCTTCTTGAAGGTCGGGGAAAGGTAGCCGCCGTTCTCCATATCCGTATCTTCGTCTATGTCGTACTGTATCGCCCCATCCGAGCCCGAGACGTCCGCTGTCTTCTGAGCCTCGGTGCTTGACAGCAGAGCCTTGTAGCGATCCAAGGTCTCGGCGGTCTCTCCGTGGGAGACCATGGCCCCCTTATGCAGCAGAAGCGCCTCGGAGCAGAAGTTCCGGATCATACCGAGTCCGTGCGTGACGAACAAGATGGTCGTACCGCGATCCCGGAGGTCCAGCATCTTCTGAAGTCCCATGTGCCGGAAGATCGCATCGCCTACTGAGAGAGTCTCGTCTACTATCAAAATATCGGGCTCCACGTTGACTGCGACGGCGAACCCCAGGCGGGCCCGCATGCCACTGGAGTACGTCTTGACCGGTTGCTCCATAAACTCTCCGATATCCGCGAAGGCTGCTATCTCGTCGAATTTCTCCAACATCTCCCGGCGGTCGAGGCCCAGGATCAAACCGTTCATCAACACGTTCTCGCGCCCAGTGAACTCCGAGTTGAAGCCCGCCCCCAGCTGAAGCAAGGCGGCAAGCCGTCCGTTGACGCTTACTGAGCCGCTGGTGGGCTGCAGAACACCGGAGATGATCTTCAGAAGGGTACTCTTTCCCGCTCCGTTTCGCCCGAGGATGCCTAAAGCGGTTCCTGGCTTCACTTCGAATCCAACGTCGTTCAAAGCCCAAAAGTCGTGGCCGCGCTGAACCTTGCCGAAACTCAGGATCTCCTTGAGCCTCTCCCGCTGCCCGGAGTAGATACGATACTTCTTGGAGACACCCTGAAGGGAAACGACGGGCATCATACTAGATCCGCGAACGAGTGCTTGACACGGACGAACAGCAGAAAGCCGACTACACACAGTACAGCAGCGAACAGCGTAAACCACAGGGTAGGCGCGAGATCCGGCACCGCCCCCTCGAAGACCAGTGCCCGGTAACTGTCCACCAGAGACGCCAGCGGGTTGTAGTCGATGAGTGGGCGTAAGGCGGAGTCCTGCGGGACTTTCTCCTCATCCCACAGGATCGGGGTGATAAAGAACGTCGCTCGAACGACGGATGTCAGAGTCTCTCGCATGTCTGGCAGGTACGTTCCAGCCACAGCGCCCAAATAGCTGAGCCCGAGATTGAAGAGCAGTTGAGGAACCATCACCAAAGGTACTAGGAGAACGGTCCAATGCAATTGTTGTCCAAACAGAACAACAAGCACCATCAACGCTCCGAAGCCGAAGAGTTGATTTATGATGGCGCTCGAAGCCGTGCTCAGGGGCAATATCTCCAGCGGAAAGACTACTTTCTGGACTAGCGTCGAATTCTTGCGGATACTGCCAACGCCGCCGTTGATCGCGTCCGAGAACGCCATGAATGGTATGAGGCCGCAATACAGATACAGTCCGAAGTTCGACACGCCATCCTCCTCGCGAAACCTGAGTCCCAAAATCTCCGAGAACACGAGGGTGTAGAGCGCGATCATCATCAACGGGCCTATAAAGACCCACAGCACACCCAAGAACGAGCCTCGATAGCTGCGGAAGAGTTGACGCTGCACAAAGTACCAGGCCAGCCAGCGACGCTCGAAAAGCTTCGACAACGAGCTCGACACGAG
>JBGTDE010000278.1:0-4037 GCA_041748475.1 Rubrobacteraceae bacterium
GATGCGAGTGTATCGGACGGTGGCTCATGCAGGGGTTGTGGCACTCGTCTTTCGAGAGTTTCTCTCATTCGAGGAAGGTGGCACGTATATCCTCTGCGCCTGGACGCTGTATGCCCTGGGGCTACATCTACTCTCACGCCAATATCCGAGGTGGAGCAGCGTCGTTGGAGCGCATGTGTTGGCGGTGCTGATCAGTACGGGTCTTTTATTCCGGCTGGTGGGTGAGTATCTCTTAGATCTTGATGCAATCGTGATCCTGGATCTCCACGGTCTGACGGATTTCGCCATCATTGTTGGCGCACTGGGAGCTACGCGCCTCGTGACGGATCGCGCCGCAAACTTCTACCGGCTCGCGGCGTGCGGGGCATTGTCCTTGTGGATACTCCGGGAGCTCGCTAACGTGGACGGTATGTACGGGGCTGTGCTTCTGGCGTGGACGGTCTACGCCGCTGCGCTGGTCGCGTTGTCCCGACGGTTCAGGGACCGTGGTCTACTGATCGCGGCGCACTTGCAGTTCGTGGTGGTTGGGCTGCTGTTGTCGCTGCGGCTTGTGGAAGGGATCGTTGGTTCTTCGACAGGATTGCTGATGGTCGGGTTGCAGAGCTTCGTGGATCTCACAGCGATACTCGTTGCAGCCGGGGTTGCCTGGTTCGTGTCGGAGCGAGAGTGGAAGATAGCTTATCTGACGGCAGCGCACCTCGGAATGCTCGCTTGGTTCTGGCAGGAGTTGGCGGAAGTGTCGAGCGGTGATGCTTTCGTTAGCATCGCTTGGGGGTTGTATGCCTCTGCGCTGTTGGTAGCCGGATTGCGGTGGAATTCCACCTGGTTCGTGCGAGCTGGTACGGTGACCCTCTTCGTAGTCGTCGGTAAGCTCTTTATCTGGGATCTCTCGGGGGTCGAGGCGATCTGGCGAATACTCCTGTTCCTCGGGTTTGGAAGCCTGTTTCTGGCTCTTGGCTACTACCTGAAAAAGCTTTGGCGACCGGACATACAGGCGGATGAATCGACTTCCGAAGAGCGTGCGTCCCGGACTCTCTGATGTTAGCCTGCGTCCCGTGGATGGCGACTATCAGGCGAATCCGTGGCGCACGTTGGGGAGTCGCGATGTCTATGAGAACCCTTGGATCCTGGTCCGCGAAGACACCGTTGTACGACCGGATGGCAACCCCGGCATCTACGGCGTGGTCCACTTCAAGAACCGCGCCATAGCAATCGTCCCAGTCGACGATGAAGGCTATATCCACCTCGTGGGACAATATCGCTATCCCCTGAACCGATACGCTTGGGAACTCCCCGAAGGCGGATGTCCTCATGACGAGGAACCTCTCGAAGCCGCCAAGCGCGAACTACTAGAAGAGACTGGTCTCGTTGCCGAAGAGTGGCTGCTTCTAGGTACGGCACATCTCTCCAACTCCGTCTCCGATGAGGAGGCGTTCTGCTATCTGGCTACCAGGCTTGTTCAGCACGATGCTCGTCCGGAAGCAACAGAGAAGTTGGAACATAGGAGGGTGGCGGTGGAGGAAGCGGTACGGATGGTGGAAGAAGGGGAGATCACGGACGCACTCTCGATCATCGGCATCCTGCGTTACCTGAGACTACAGTAACCCCACGAAGCACTGTTACCAGCCTCCAATGTACTACCGACAACCTTCTATCTTCTTAATCAGAGATTGCCCGTTTCGTTATTCGAGCATCCTACAGTGAAACCTCCGGTGGTCCACGAAGTACGGAGGTGCGTCCGCATGGGCGATAAGACTAAGCTCGGCCTGGGAATTCTTGGAGCGGCGGCCATCTTGGGACTTGTCGGAGACTTACTGCTCCGCGCCACACCTTGGGGCGTGAACGTACCGATATGGGTGCTGACCTTCGTTGCGCTCGCCATTGCGTTAGTAGCTCGAAACAATCTCGACATTACGCAAGAAAGCCGCTGGTTCGCGGTGCCGCTACTCTTCTTCGCGGCTTTGTTCGTCTGGCGCGACTCCAATACGCTCGCGGTCATAAACGGCCTGGCGGTGATCATCTCGCTCTCGTTGGTTGCCGTACGTTCATCGTCGGAGCGCATAGCGATCTCCGGTATTTCGGATTATCTGTACCGGGGAATTCAAGCGTTTTTGTTCGCTTTTGCCGGGATTTTGCCGACCGCGATCCGGGACGTCCAGTGGCGCGAGCTTCGGGGTGGGGGATACACGCCGCTGTTTCCCGTCCTCCGCGGACTCGCGATCTCAGTCCCGTTATTGCTCATCTTCGGGGCGCTCTTCGTCGCCGCCGACGCTGTCTTCGAGGATATCGTATCGAACCTCTTCGACTTCGATCTTGCGGAGAACTTCGGCCATTTCATCCTGTTCGGTCTTGTAGCTTGGATCTCCGCCGGTCTACTTCACGCCGCCGTGACCGGCGAGAGATTTCCTCAAACCCTCGAACGCCCCGCGCTCCTGAGCCTGGGCATCGTGGAGATCGGAGTAGTTCTCGGTCTCCTAAACGCGCTCTTTCTAGCCTTCGTACTCGTGCAAGCGCGTTACTTCTTTGGTGGTGCAAGCCGCGTACTCGGACCAAACGGACTGACCTACGCCGAATACGCCCGACGCGGGTTCTTCGAGCTAGTCACTGTTACAGCCCTCGTAATCCCAATACTTCTGATCTCCCACTGGCTCCTGCGCCCCGAAAATTCTCGCCACACAACCATCTTCCGAGTCCTCGCTGGTACCCTGGTCGGTCTGCTTCTCGTAGTGATGGCCTCAGCGTTGCAGCGGATGCGCCTCTACACTGCTGAGTTCGGACTCACCGAGCTACGCCTGTACACGACAGCCTTCATGTTCTGGATGCTCGCCGTTCTCATCTGGTTTATCCTCACCGTTCTCCGCAACCGCCGCGACCGCTTCGCCTTCGGCGCGTTGCTCACCGGCTTCCTCGCAATAGCCATCCTAAACGTTATAAACCCCGACGCTCTCATCGCCCGTACCAACATAGCCCGCTACGAGTCCGGCGAACGTTTCGACGCTTTGTACCTCGCCTACTTGAGCGCGGATGCCGTACCAGCCCTCGTAGCTGCCAAATCCAGCATTGGAGACCAGCCGATCTACAGCGATGGTCCTACGCTCGAAACGACATTGCAGGACCGCTGGAAGAACAACGAAAACGACTGGCGTACCTACAACATAAGCAGAGCCTGCGCACAAGATGTTGTGTCGTCTAGCATCGAATAAGCGGCATATAAGGTCTAAATTTAGACTTATCCACAATATATTGTGGATAACGTAGCAATAATGGTGGATAACTTGGATCGCATGTAACAAGCTTGCAACATATGAGAGTCGTGCGTTACCGGGTCGAGAGGAGGATAATGGGTTTTATAGAGATGGTTTTACAGAGGAGGACTGATTGAGCGAGGCGCGGGATATAGTGGAATCGAGCGGTAGGCTTGGGGTGCTGATGCCGGGGATGGGGGCTGTGGCTACGACCTTTGTGGCAGGTGTCGAACTGGTCAAGAAGGGGCTTGCGGAGCCCGTCGGATCGCTGACCCAGATGGGTACTGTTCGACTTGGAAAGCGTACTGAGAATCGGGTTCCTAAGATAAAGGATTTCATGCCGCTTACTAGCGTGGACGATCTCGTGTTCGGGGGGTGGGATGCTTTCCCAGATGATGCGTATGAGGCTGCGGCGACGGCTGGCGTGCTGGAGAAGGAGCATCTCAATGCTGTGAGGGATGAGTTGAAGGGCATACGGCCCATGTCGGCGGTCTTTGATCCCCGTTACGTCGCGAACCTCGATGGTACGCACGTCAAGAGCGGTTCGTTCCGGGAGATGGCCGAGGAGGTGCGCGAGGATATCCGCCGGTTCAAAACGGAGAACGGCCTGAATCGGGCGGTGATGGTCTCGTGCGCTTCTACCGAGGCTTACGCGCAGCCTCGGGAGGCTCACTACGATCTGGAGAAGTTCGAGGCCGCTTTAGACAACTCGGACCCATCCATCTCACCAGCCATGATCTACGCTTACGCCGCCATCCAGGAGAACGTCCCTTACGCGAACGGTGCTCCATC
>JBGTDE010000279.1:0-2126 GCA_041748475.1 Rubrobacteraceae bacterium
GGAAGTCCGGTCAAGGGATCGTGGAGGGCTTCGTGGGTGAGTTGGGCTTCGAGTGCTTTGCGGTCGGTAATGTCGAACATAACACCCTGCCAGAAGAGCGGCTCTCCTGCGATGTCCCGTACCAGGATCGCCTCGTCGCGCACCCACGACACGCACCCGTCGCGATGGATCATACGGTACTCCATCTCAAACGTCTCGCCGTCGAGGTCGGTTCGTTCGTCCTCAGCCTTGACGCGCTCGCGGTCCTCGGAGTGGACTACGTCGTACCATAGGGTTGGAGAGTCCTTGAACTCTTCTGGGGAATAGCCGGTTATGGCTTTGATCTGGGGGCTTACATACTCGGCGGTGTCGTTGTGTCCTATCTCTTGGATGTAGGTGACCGCCGGTATTTGCTCGACGAGTGTCCGATAGTGGGTCTCGGCCTCCTGGAGCTTCCCTTCGGCGGATTTCCTCTCCGTTATATCCATGAAGACACCTTGCCACAGACGCGGTTTGCCGGACTTGTCGTGAATCAAGACGGCCTCGTCGCGCACCCAGACCTCGCGTCCATCCTTGCTGATCATACGGTACTCGATCTTGAAGGGTTCACCGGTCTCGTTGGTACGCTCGTTCTCCCGCCGCACTCGTTCGAGGTCTTCGGGATGCAATATGTCT
Organism: Rubrobacteraceae bacterium; assembly: GCA_041748475.1. GTDB lineage: Bacteria > Actinomycetota > Rubrobacteria > Rubrobacterales > Rubrobacteraceae > JACDDK01. Next base: position 655 of record JBGTDE010000279.1, read on the forward strand.
TGCCAGAAGTCTGGACTCCCGAGGAACTCTTCAGGCGCGTAACCGAGCATCTGCTCGACGTATGGGCTACGATATACGGCGGAGTTTGCCTCGTTCACGCTGTCCACATAGACGACGGCCGGAACGTTCTCGACGAGCAACCGGTAGCGTTCTTCGGCTTCCTGAAGCTTCTCCTCGGCCTGCTTACGCTCGGTGATATCGGTGTGGGATCCAGCCATCCTGAGCGGCTTGCCATCCTCTCCCCTGACACAAGCGCCGCGAGTTAGAATCCAACGATACCCGCCACCCTTGTGCTGTAGCCGGTGCTCGATCTCGTAGTGCGAAGAGTCCCCTTCGAGATAGCTCCGCAAAGTGGATTCCACAAACGCCAAGTCTTCAGGATGTATCCTCTTCCTCCACTCCTCGAAAAGGTTGTCGAACTCGTCATCCCGATAACCGAGCATCTCCTTCCATTTCGGAGAGAAATAGGTCTGGTCGGAGAGGACGTTCCAGTCCCAAATCCCATCGTTGGCACCACGTATGGCGATCTCGTAGCGTTCCTCGCTCGCTTCAAGCGCCTGACGACCACGGACGTGACTACGTAGGTAGACAAGAAACAGAAAAGCGGTGAAGAGTGCGGATCCGAGTCCCACGGCGTAGGTTCCGACTTCGGCGATAGCCCGCGCCCGATCCGCCTCCGCCGCATACTCTTCGCTGGCGACCTCCAGCACTTCGTGCAGTTCGTCGAAGCCGGGATCAACGCGCTCCTCGTCCACAGAGTCGGCTCTATCGATATCCCCCGACCTGACAAAACGTAGTTCTTAGTCTAGAGCGGTTTCGTAGTCGTTGAGGCTGCTTCGCACTTTCGCGAGGCTTCCGTTATCCGGGTCCAGGCGTCGCAGCCCGTCCATGGATTTCTTTATCTCATCGCGCTTGTCGCGAACTTCGGTTAGCAATTCGGGCGTAATACGTCTATCGGCTATGGCCTCATCTTCGATGAGTTGCTGCTCGACCGCATCGTTCTCTACATGAGCCAGCAGCAGTTGCGCGTCGTTCTTGTTATAGGCTTTGTGGTGCAACGCGCCGATCGCCAGAGTAGCGGCCAAAGCGACGAGCAAGATGAATACAGGTACCAACCATGCACGATTTCCGTAAAGGTTTTTCAGATCCCACGTTTTCAAGTTCGCCCGGTTCCGGTAGTCAAACACGCCACCCGCGACACCTCTTTATCGGCACAATGACTTAATTCCTTTAGACGGCGTTCGGTCAAACCGAAATGCGGGCTTGGTTTGGCTATATTCGAGGCAGCACAAGTCGCTGCAATTCTTCGACCGTTCGGCGGTTGCGACCGGATATCTCTTCAGCTCTTGGACCTTCTGGAAAGTCCGCAGGATCATCGCGCATGAGTCGCGGCAACTTCACCGGGCTCTCGACTTCACGACTCTCTATCCAGCATTCCGGTACTACCTCAGGTAGCTGTTGATGTGATACGG
>JBGTDE010000280.1:0-5468 GCA_041748475.1 Rubrobacteraceae bacterium
AGCGCCCGGAAGAATGACCCGACTTCCTCGCTCCCGGCATTGTTCAATGTGATGAGCCGCTTGCGTCGTCCCACGTCGGCGCTACGATACAGCACGGCGCATTCGCTCGGTTCGCCGTCTCGACCGGCGCGTCCCGCCTCCTGGATGTAAGCCGGAAGACTGCCGGGGATGTTGGCGTGGATCACGAACCTCACATTGGGCTTGTCCACCCCCATCCCGAAAGCGACCGTCGCCACCACGACCGCGACGTCGTCGGTCATGAACCGCTCCTGAACCCGCGAACGCTCTTCCGAACCGAGTCCCGCATGGTAGGCGGCAGCATCCACCCCCGAGCGCCGCAGGTCGGCGGCTAACTCCTCGCACTCCTTGCGAGTGGTGGCGTAGACGATCCCCGGTGGCGGGTACGAGCGGATGATCTCCAGTATCCGAGGGAGTTTTCCGTCCTTCTTCTTTATCTCCATGACGCGGTAGGTCAGGTTCGGACGGTTGAAACTCGTAACCACGACCTCCGGGTCGCGCATCTTCATGGAGCGTAGAATGTCGTCGCGGACTTTCGGGGTGGCGGTGGCGGTGAGAGCTAAGACTGGCGGATTTCCGAGGTCGCGGACGACGCGAGGCATGAACAGGTAATCCGGGCGAAAATTGTGTCCCCACTCCGAGATACAGTGTGCCTCGTCCACCACGAATAGACCCACGCCCGAGCGTCGCAACGAGAGGACGAACTCTAGGGAACGCAGTCGTTCCGGGGCGACGTAAAGCATTTTGATCTCGCCGCTCCGAACTCGCCGTTCGACCTCCCACCGTTCCTCGGGTGAGAGTCCCGAATGAAGCGTGGCCGCGCTCGCGACGGAGCTCTGAACCAGAGAATCGACTTGATCCTTCATCAGGGAGATGAGGGGCGAGACGATGACGGTCAGGCTCTCCAGCATAAGCGCGGGAACTTGATAGCAGAGGCTCTTGCCGCCGCCCGTGGGCATCACGGCGAGCGTATCGCGGCCTTCAAGGACGGCTTGGATCACGTCTTCTTGTCCCGGTCGGAACGAGTCGAATCCGAATATGTCTTTGAGTACGTTTAGCGGCACGGGTTGATTCTAAGCCGGAAAGGGCGAGCTTTCAGCCGCCGATCCGCTATTTCGGATTATTCCTGGCCTTTCGGCGCGAAACGCGGAATTGGCTTGAGACCTCGGATCTGCCCCGGCGGACGATCTCCACGCTCGGCCTCGGGGTCCCGCGGCGGGCCGTCCTCGGCGGCATCTAGAAGACCGTCGATGGAGTTCCGAATCTCCGAACAAGCCTTCATGTACGCAAGTCTAAAACCAACCGCCGGTGCCGCCAACGCAGGCAGTACCGCGAAAAAGAACAGCGGCTCCTGAAATCCAGCTATCGTGAGTGGAACAGCGAAGGTCGCACCAAGCACACCACCGAGCGAGAGATACTCCGAGCGTTGATTCGAGACATCGGCGGTAATGTTCGCGCCACATCGATCATCGTCCACGTCCTCGACTCGTAGCTCGACGGAACGAGCTTTGAGAAGCGTACGGTTGCCAGAGAAATCCAGGGCGCGGCGGACGACGCCGACGAGATCCCCGGCGTCCCACATCGAGGACCCCTCTGTCTTGCGGCGCAACTTCAAGCCCTGTTCGAGTCTAAGAAGCGTTTCGAGGTGATCCCGCGTCGGGGAAGTCTCGAGCCGCACTTCACGTACCGCTCGGAGCCGAGATGGTCCGTAGAGTTTGCGTCCCAAGGTGTCGGGCTCGGCGGTAGTGTCGGAGGCGAGATCCCAGATAGCCCGCCGCACGTCGGCCTCGGGGATCCCAGCGGCTGCGGCGACCTGCACTAGCACCTCGGGGGAGATGGAGGCTGCGTTGGAGGTTCGTGCGCGTCGACGAGCCGAGAGTTCGGCGGCCCGTCTCAGGACCATCTCGACCTCCGACGAAGACAAACGTTTTCCAGTGTTCTTAGCCATGATCAACGCTAGAGTCTACATCTTTTAGAGAGGTGATTCTTTAGAGTCTCTGGTCGCGCTCGGACTGAACCGAGAGAATACGTGGCGTATCCTTGAGATATGACCAACCGGAGATCAAGGTAAGTATCACCGCGACGAACATCAACCACCAGCCGATTGACGTGAGCAACTCGCCCGTGCCGCCGCGCAGGGCGAATCCGACGAGTATGACGAATATAGCGAGACTCTGAGAGTTCATTTTGGCCTTGCCCCAGCCGTTGGCGGCGATGACTTGGCCGGATTCGAGGGCGACCATCCTTAGCCCCGTCACTGCGAATTCGCGGATGACCATAACGGCTGCCATCCAGGAGGGCATTAGCCCTTCACCCACGAGCGCGAAGAACAGCGAGACGATAAGCGCCTTGTCGGCGATTGAGTCCATCAGCTTCCCGAAGCCGGTTACTTTGTTCGAGCGTCGAGCGACTTCGCCGTCGAGGTAGTCGGTGAACAGGGCGGCGACGTAGATCACGAGCACCACCCACCGGCTGCCGGGGAACGGGATGTAGATCGCGGCCATCAACGGAATGACCGCGACTATCCGGGCGAGCGTTAGTTGGTTTGCGAGCGTCATCTAGTCTCCTCTACGTTTCACGCTCGGAACGTAGCACTTCTGGACTCCGCTCTCAAGCCCTACGGCTTAATCTCGGGAACCGCGCATCTGAGTAACAGCCGGACGCAAGAAGAGACCGAAGATCCAGTCTGCTGCAACCCGCGCCTTGCTCTGCGGGCTGTTGAGCCGCGCGAGATACGCGAGCCGCCAGAAGATAGCCGCCCCGAGCCCCGAGAACCGCACGCCCATGACCTCGTTTACGGCGAAGTCACCGCCAAGCTCCACGAGCTGTCCGAGCGGCTTGTACTCGAAGGTTTCGAGGTCTTGCTCCCGACCTTCGACGGTGGCGAGTATGTTGTTCACGACGGTGTAGCCCTCCTGCATGGCGGCCTGAGCCGTCGGAGGGACGATCTTGCCCTCATCAGAAGTGATGTCTTTGATCGCGGCGCAGTCGCCGATTGCCCAGATGCCGGGATGATCCTTGACGCGCAGGAACTCGTCGACTTCGATACCCGTCCGGTCGTCGTATGGGAGACCGAGTTCCGCTATGGAGATATTCGGGCGGTTACCAGCGGTCCAGATCACGTTTTCAGTCGAGATCTCTTCTCCGCCTTTGAGCTTCACCCTATCCTCGGTTACTTCTTCGGCGAAAGTGCTGGTCATCACCTTGATGTTCTGACGGTGGAGCTGGTTTCGGGCCGTCTTGCGTAGTATTGGGTCGATCTCCGGCAGAATCTCCGGGAGGCCATCGAGCAGGTAGATCCTGACCCGAGCCGGGTCTATGTTCGGGTAATCTGGCTTTAGCGCGTCGTGGACAAGAGCGTGTATCTCGGTAGCGACCTCCGTACCCGTGGCACCCGCGCCTATGACCACGAAAGTCAGCTTCGAATCTGGGTACTCGCCCCGGATCAGGGAGACCTCCTCGAAACGCTCGATGACGCGGTTCCGGATCCGCTCGGCATCCTCGATGCCCTTCATCGTCATGCTGTGCTCTTCGACACCGGGGATACCAAAGAAGTTCGGCTGACCGCCGAGCGAGATCACAAGCTGGTCGTAAGGAAACTCTAGCCCTTCCTCGGTCATGATGGTCTTTTTCTCATGGTCGATTCTGGTCAACTCGGCCCGCCGGAAACTGGCTCCAGCCATAATAAGAGCCCGACGCAACGGCTGCGCGACATTCCGGGTGTCAATATCACTGCTCACGATGCCCGGCACCATCGGCCAGAAAGTGAAGTAATTGTTGCGGGCGATGACGAGGACTCCTACATCCTCACGCTCCTTGAGCTTCGTGCAAAGCTTGGTCGCCGCCGTATAGCCACCAAAGCCGCCGCCGACAATCAGAATTTTCTTCTCGAACTGCTCGAAACGAGGCTTCTCCCACGGAGCGTACCGGGGGCGAGGGTTCAGCGCACTCTTTAAGATGCTCAGACCCAACGCCGCGCCTCCGACAACGAGCCCGCTCTTCAATAGTTTCCTCATTCAAACCTCCGATTTCGACCTTCGCGGACAACCCGTCGCGACTCCGCTACGACAACTAAACCTAGCATATCCTACCCGACGAGAGAGTATCTAGAAACAGAGTTCTAACCCGAGATCAGGGAGACACGCACAGTCCGGCGGCGCGGCCCATCGAACTCCGCCAGAAACACACCTTGCCAGCGACCGAGATCGACCGCTCCACCCCGCACTAGCAAAGTCTGCGACGGCCCGAAAAAACTCGTGAGAAGGTGCGAGTCGCTATTGCCTTCCGCGTGATCGAACTCAACATCCAAAGCCCCCATGAACGCTCGACAAGCCGCCGCGAGATCTCGCGGCACATCCCGATCAAAATCCTCATTCACCGTAATGCCAGACGTCGTATGCGTGGACGAAATAATGCAAATCCCCTCGTCGATCCCGGATTCACGTACGGCATCCTTCACTTCGTCCGTGATAGTGACGAGCTGGTAGCGGTCATCCGTTCGTACAGGTATTTCGATAGTCTTCATGGCAACACCTTTCTCTTGGTCGGCTCGACTTGATCAGAGCGTCTGTCTCGGAGCTTCGCCGACATCCGAAAGAAGTTATCTACTTCTCTACTGGCACAGCGTCCAGGGAACGCCACAGGTACAAGGAAGCGAGGGTTCGTTCGGGGCGCCAGGGCTCGGCGATCTCGCGCAGAGTCTTCTCGTCCGGGAGTTCTGGCAGTCCGTAAGACTGTTCCACGGAGCGGCGAACCCCGAGGTCGCCGGCCGGCAACACGTCCGGGCGAGCTAGATGGAACATCATGAACATATCCGCGCTCCATCGACCGAGTCCTTTTACCGCTGTTATGCGCTCTATAACCTGTTCGTCGGAAGCGTCGTGCAGGGCTTCGAGGTCTAGCTCCCCTTCTACCACCCGGCTTGCGAGGTCTTTTAGGTATGAGATCTTGGGCCGAGATAATCCGGCGGCGCGCAGGGAGTCTTCGTCGACTGCGAGGATGTGTTCGGGTTGTGGAGGCTGTTCTTCGAAGAGGGCGATCACTCGCGAATAGATCGTGCGAGCGGCTTTGGTCGAGAGTTGCTGACCGACGATTGTTCGGACGAGTGCGCCGTAGGCGTCGTCCGGTCGTCCCCGGAGACGTTCTTCGTTGCTTAACGGTCCGAAGCGAGCGGCTAGAGCAGCCATTATGGGGTCAACGCAGTTCGCTAGGTGAAGAGTCCCGGCGTCCGGGTTGGGAGACGCCGGGGAGCTTATCTTAGCCTACCGACCGAAGAAGAGTTTGGCGGCGGGGCTCATCATCTCCGGACTCCACATGGGCTCGAAGGAGAGTTGTGTGTTCACCGTCTCCACGTCTTCAATGGAGAGGGTCTCGGTCTCGACTTGCTCCTGGATCATATCCCCCACCGGACACATGGGGCTGGTCAGGGAGAAAGTGACGTCAACATGGCG
>JBGTDE010000281.1:0-5871 GCA_041748475.1 Rubrobacteraceae bacterium
AGCCCGCGCGGCAACGGTTCGGCGACAAAGATCGCCCGCTGTTCGCCTTCTTCTTCCACCCTAAAGCGGGGTGGTGCTATATCTAACATCGTCAAATTACCACCTGATAAATAAGAGTTTTACGGCTAGCGGCTGTAGAACTCGATGATTAGCTGCTCTTCGACCGGTATCTCGATCTCATCCCGCTGCGGCGCGTGCAGCAACCGACCAGTGAAGTTCTCGTGGTCGGCCTCAAGCCACGCGGGAACGGCCACTACGTTCTCGACCGCATTGACTATGGGCTCGAGGCGACGGCTCTTCTCCTTGACCGTGATAATGTCATCCGGCTTCAGGATTGCCGACGGTATGTCGTGCTTGCGCCCGTTTAGTTCGAAATGCCCATGAACGACGAGCTGCCGAGCCTGCGGCCTGCTGGTCGCGAAACCCAGCCGGAAGATGACGTTATCCATCCTGAGCTCCATGAGCCTCAGCAGGTTCTCGCCAGAGACCCCCGACATCCGGGTGGCCTTCTGGTACGCCTTTGAGAATTGCTTCTCGGAGACGCAGTAGAACCACCGGGCCTTCTGCTTCTCCATGAGACGCATACCGTACTCGGTCTGCCGCTGGCGGCCTCGTCCATGCTCGCCTGGTGGGTATGGCTTTCTCTCGAACGGGTTCTTCCGCATCTCGGAGAGCATCACCCCGGCTCTGCGGTCCCTGCGCCCTCTCGGTCCTGTATAACGAGCCATCAGCTACCCCCTGCGCCTTTTGGTCTGTCGACAACCATTGTGCGGCTGACCGGTAACGTCCCGGATGCCGAGGACTTCGAGGCCCATCGACTGGAAAGTCCGTGCGGCCATATCGCGGCCCGAACCGTGGCCCTTCACTTCGATGTCGACCCGCCGTACACCCTGATCCATAGCCTTGTTCGCGCAGCTTTCGGCGGTCATCTGGGCCGCGTAAGGTGTGCTCTTGCGGCTGCCCCGGAAACCGAGCGCGCCCGCCGATTCCCAGGATATGACGTTGCCCTCAGTGTCGCTGACGCTGACGATAGTGTTGTTGAACGAGCTCTTGATGTGGACCACGCCGGTCGTTACGTTCTTGCGAACCTTGCGGCGGCTCCGGCTTGGTCCGCCTCTGCGCTGTTGCCTCTGCCTACCCATCTACTTCTTCTTCCTTCCGCCTATGGACGGCTTCGGACCCTTGCGGCTGCGGGCGTTGGTCTTTGTCCGCTGTCCGCGAACCGGTAGACCCCGGCGATGCCGAATGCCCCGATAGCTGCCGATCTCGATAAGCCGCCGAATGTTCTGGTTGTTCTCGCGGCGCAGGTCTCCCTCGACCTCGACGTTCTCGTCGATGAAGGTTCGAATCTTCGCCACTTCACCCTCGGCGAGATCCCGCACCTTCGTGTTAGGGTCCACCTCCGTAGCAACGCAGATCTTCCTGGCCGTCGAACGCCCCACGCCGAACACGTAGGTCAATCCAACTTCGACCCTCTTCTCCCGTGGCAAGTCGATGCCCGCTACACGCGCCATACTAACCCTGCCTCTGCTTATGCCGCGGGTTCGAACAGATGACCCGCACCACGCCACGACGACGGATGACCTTGCACCGCTCGCATATTGGTTTCACACTCGCTCTGACTTTCATACGTCTCGTTCCTCGTTTCTCGCGCTCTTAAGTCCTGAACCTGTACGTGATACGTCCCCGGCTGAGGTCGTAGGGGCTCAACTCCACCTTTACCCGGTCACCTGGCAGTATCCGAATGTAGTTCATCCGCATCTTGCCCGAAATGTGAGCCAGAACATTGTGCTCGTTCTCCAACTCAACCCGGAACTGAGTATTCGGCAACGCCTCCGTCACCGTACCCTCTACCTCTATGACATCTTCCTTAGCCAAGGACCTCCTCACGCTCTCTTATCTTTGTAGTTCTTCTTAGGGTTACAAAATGGCAGAAGCCAAACGACTATGCTATCACGCCAACCGGCTTTTTCCTACCGGATTCCAGGCAACTATCCGACTCCCGGCACCCCGTTCCCCGTGATAACCAGCGGCCCGTTCTCCGTGACGGCGATGGTGTGCTCGTAGTGGGCGGCCATCGAGCCGTCGGCGGTGTAGATGGACCAGCCGTCTAGTTCGCTGATGGAAATATCGTAGGAGCCCAGCGTGATCATGGGCTCTATCGCGAACGTCATGCCCGGTAGAAGCTTGATACCCGTGCCTCGTTTGCCATAGTTTGGGATCTGGGGGTCTTCGTGCATCGCCCTCCCCACGCCATGAGATACGAGGTCGCGCACCACACCATACCCACGCGATTCAGCTACGGACTGTATAGCGTAGCCAACATCGCCCAGACGATTTCCGGAGCGCATCTCCTCGACTGCCGCCGCCAGGCAATCCCGAGTAGTCTCCAGGAGACCCGAAATGTCGCCGTTCACCTCCCCAACCGCGACCGTCGTGGCCGAGTCAGTAACGAATCCTTTGTAACGCACGCCCACGTCCAGAGAAATTATGTCGCCGTTTTTCAGGGTGTACAAGTCCGGGATACCGTGCACGATCATGGCGTTTGGGGAAGCGCAGATCGAAGCCGGAAAACCCTGATACCCCTTGAACTCCGGTGTGCCACCGTGGGCCCGGATGAACTCCTCGGCCAGCCGGTCGAGGTCGTTCGTCGTGACACCCTCTTTGGCGTTAGATGCGAGCATCTTCAGACAGGCGGCGGTAATGCGGCCACCCTCGCGCATCGTTTCGAGTTCACTCTTGCTCTTGCGAACGATCAAGCAGACTCTCCGACCGCGTCGAGTATGTCCTGAGTTACGGTGTCGATCTCTTGCGTAGCGTCCACGGTAACCAGAAGGTTTCGTTCCTCGTAGTAGTCCTTCAGCGGTTCGGTCTGCTCGTGGTAGATCTCCAACCGGTTTCGGATGGCTTCCTCCGTATCGTCCTTACGCTGAACAAACGGGCCGGGGTCGTCGGAGTCGTTCTCCGGCGGTGGATCATGCTCCGCGTGATAGACCTTCCCCGTAGCGTCGCTGGTGCGGCGACCCGAGAGACGATGCACCAACTCATCGTCCTCCGCTTCGAGGGCTATGGCTTTGTCGATTTCTATTCCAAGCTCGGTCAACGCTTCATCCAGAGCCTCGGCCTGAGCCTCGTTGCGCGGGAAGCCGTCCAGCAGCCAGGAATCCGCGCCGCTGAGGTGAGGCTTCGCCATCTCCACTATCACTTCGTCGGGTACGAGGTCGCCGCGGTCGTTGTACTCCTGGACCTTACGGCCAAGCTCGGAGTCTGCTTTGATCTCCGCCCGCACGATGTCGCCGGTCGAGATGTGCTTCGCGCCTGTTTTCTCCGCGAGGCGTTGAGCTTGAGTGCCTTTGCCTGCTCCCTGAGGACCTAACAGAATAAGTTTCATCGCTTCTTCAAAAACCCTTCGTAGTTTCGCATCATCAACTGACTCTCCAATTGCCGCACCGTATCAAGCGAGACCCCAACAACGATCAGGATCGAAGTGCCCCCGATAAAGACCGAAGACGGAAGCCCCAACAAAGGTGTGATCATGTATGGCAACACCGCGACAGTCGCCAAGAAGATCGCCCCGAAGAGCGTGATCCTGGTTAGAACGTTGTTTAGATACACCGCCGTAGGCTGCCCCGGACGAATCCCCGGTATGTAACCACCCTGCTTCTTGAGGTTATCCGCGTGCTCAATGGGATTGAACTGCACCGCCGTGTAGAAATACGTGAACATTATGATGAAAAGAGCGAACAGTATTAGATACGGCGGCTGCCCAGGCTCGAAGAAGGCCGCGAGTCTTCCGATGATCGAATTCCGGTCCCCGCCAGCCGCGAACGTCCCGAGTATCGTCGGGAAGATCAAGAGCGAAGAGGCGAAGATGATCGGGATGACCCCAGCCATATTGACCTTGAGCGGCAGGTAAGTCGTACCGCCCTGGCTCATGCGCCGCCCGACCTGACGCTTGGCATATGTGATCGGAATTCGACGCTGCCCCTCGTTGACGAACACGATTGCCGCGACAATCATGATAAGCAGAAGGGCGAGGACAATTACGACCAACACACTGCCGTCCGTGTACAGTGCACGCAGTGCCAGCGGGGCCTGCGAGATGATCGAAGCCGTAATTATCAACGAGATGCCGTTTCCGAGGCCGTGTTGAGTTATCAGCTCACCCAGCCACATCACCAGCATTACGCCTGTAGTGAGCGTCAGTACGACCAGCACGTAGTTGATTAGACCAGCGTCGGCGAAGACCGCACCCATACTTCCAGTAGTAAAGTAAACCGTCAGCGCGGTGGACTGAATCAGCGCGAGTACGAGCGTAAAGTACCGGGTATATTGCGTGATCTTGGCCTGCCCCGTGTCGCCTTCTTTGGCAAGCTCTTGCAAACGCGGAATAGCCACCGTCATCAACTGCATAACGATGGCCGCCGTAATGTAAGGCATTATCCCTAACGAGAAGATCGCGAAGTTGTTGAACGCGCCGCCGGTGAACGCTCCGAGCAACGCCGTAGCGGCGTTCCCATCGGGCTGCGAAGCACCTATGACCTCGCGATTTATACCGGGCAACGGTACGAAAGCCCCGAGTCTATACAGCGCGATTATGGCTGCCGTAAAGGCCAGCTTGCGCCTAAGCTCCGGGACTTTCCAGGCGTTTGCGAGGGCTCCCAACATATCTATCGCTCCAGTATCTCGGCACTCCCGCCGACCGATTCGATCTTCTCCCGCGCCGTGCCGGAGAATGCGTGGGCCGTCACCTTTACCGGGCGGCTGATCTCCCCGTCCCCAAGGATTTTGACCAACTCACCCCGCTTGCCGACGAGCCCTGCGGCCCGCAATTGCTCGATCCCTATCGTATCACCCGATATTGCTTCGAGCTCCCCGACGTTGACTGCTGCATACACTTTTGGACGCGCCACGGTGTGACGCCCGCGAGCCATGCCTCTCAACCTCGGCAGGCGACGCTGCAGCGGCATCTGACCACCCTCGTAGTTCTGGTGGGTCGAAGCACCGGAACGAGCGCCAGCTCCCTTGTGGCCGCGACCGCTCGTCTTTCCGTCGCCGGAACCCTTGCCTCGTCCGAGCCGTTTGCGCTCTTTCGTGGAGCCTGGGGCCGGTTGTAGTTCGTTCAGCCTCATTACTCGTTCACCTCCTCGACGTGCACCAAGTGGCGCACCTTGTGGAGCATACCCTGGATCTGGGGCGTATCCTCGTGCGTCCGCGAGTGGCGGATACGCTTGAGACCCAACGCCTTGACCGTCTTCTTGTGCTTGCTAAGGGAGCCTATCGTGCTCCGCGTCTGCGTAACCTTCAGTTGGCTCATGACGTGATCTTCACTCCTCGCTGCTGCTCGATCTGGGCCTTCGTCCGTAGACGCTGCAACCCTTCGACCGTCGCCTTGACCAGGTTGACCGAAGTAGTCGAACCAAGCGCCTTAGTCAGCACGTCCTTGATCCCCGCAAGCTCCAGCACCGCCCGGACGCCACCGCCCGCGATAACTCCCGTACCTTCGGAAGCGGGCTTCAAGAGCACCTCGGAGCTTTCGTACTTGCCGATGACCCCGTGCGGGATCGTGGTGTTGCGCATCGGCACGTCGAACATCTCGCGCTTGGCCTTGTCCTGGCCCTTCGTGATCGCCGCTGGCACGGTGTTAGCCTTGCCGAGCCCCACGCCAACGCGCCCCTTGCCGTCACCAACGACTACCAACGCGCTGAAGTTAAAGCGTCGACCGCCCTTGACGACCTTGGACACACGACGGATCTCGACTACCCGATCCTGAAAGTCCGAGTTCTCGCGCTGCCGACCGCCACGGCCACCACCGCGACCGCCCTGTCCGCCACGACCACCCTGTCCACCAGGGCCGCCGCCACGACCACC
>JBGTDE010000282.1:0-2485 GCA_041748475.1 Rubrobacteraceae bacterium
GACCATCGGTGAAGTTCCGGTCTATCTTCAGATAGTTTATTGGAAGTCGTTTGAGATTCGGCAAGGATAGATGGCCCTTGCCAAACCTATCCACAGCCATTTTGAGACCCAGATCCCGCAGTTTCCTAACCCGCTCGTTGACCGAACGATTCGAACTACTTAGGAGAATATCCGAGACTTCGAAAGTCAAATCTTGGGGCTCGACACCGGCATCAATGATAGCCCTACGCACATCCTCGACAGCGCCCCGGTCACGCAACTGAGACTGAGAGAGGTTAACGGATACGAATGGTGTGTCTTTGGGGTGCTCTTCGCGCAACCGCCGCGCCTGGCCGCAGGCTTCCTTGAGGATCCAACGTCCTATCGGTAGGATCAGACCCGTCTCCTCGGCTACGTCGAGAAATTCCTCTGGAAGCAACATACCTCGCTCGGGATGATCCCAACGCAACAGAGACTCAAAGCCCACGATCTTCCCCGTAGCAAGCAATATCTGGGGCTGGTACAGGACACGCAATTCCCCGCGCCTTACAGCTCGACGCAGCTCCCGCTCCAGCCCCAGACGCTCGGAGGCCCGATCCAAGAGCCGGGCATCATAGACTTCGTACCGGGCGCGACCACCCTCCTTAGCCTTGTACATCGCAAGGTCCGCGCTCCGCAGAAGATCCCCAGCATTGCTAGAGGCGATGCTCGGCACGACCCCGATACTGGCGGTTACGTGAAACTCATTCTCACCCAGGATAAAGGCGTTCTCGAACTCGGTCACCACTCGCTCGGCTACTCCATTCGCCTCTTCGACACCGGTTACGTCCTCAAGAAGAATAGTAAATTCGTCGCCGCCCAGGCGGGCGACTGTATCTCCGGGCCTTACGCAAGAGACCAGACGCTGGGCAACTTCCACGAGTAACTCGTCGCCGACTTCGTGGCCCAGAGAGTCGTTGATGACCTTGAAGTTGTCGAGGTCTAGAAAGAGCAAAGCTACTGAGTCCGCCCGTCGTCCTTCGCGGTCTATAGCGTGCTCCAGGCGATCCATGAAGAGTGTCCGGTTCGGCAATCCCGTCAGGGGATCGTGAAATGCCAAGTGGGAGAGTCGCTCTTCGAGCTCTACGCGCTCAGTGACATCCCGGACGTAAGCGAAGATACTACGCCGCCCATTGTAATCTATGGAGTCTACGCCTACCTCCACGGGAAACACCGTGCCGTCCTTGCGTCGCAAGTGGGTGCGCTCGAAATCGACTATCTGATCCGGCTCCGCAACCATCACCTGCTCCCACAACGTGGGCTCCGTGCGCTCCGCCTTCTCCTCCTCGGTTAGCGTGTCTATCGAGATATCCGAAACCGCGAGATCCAGCAACTCATCCCTCGAGTATCCAAGTGACCTACACGCCTCGGCGTTGCAGTCCACGAAACGTCCATTCTGATCGTGGATAAACAGCGCGTCGATAGAGTTCTCGAAGAGTTGATGAAAACGCTTCTCGACCTCCTCGCGGGCGCGTTCGGCTTTCTCGCGCTCGGTGATGTCACGGGCCAGAGCTACCATGGCCGTCCGGCCACCTTCCTCGGAGAGGCCTACCCGTACCTCGATCGGAAACACGACACCGTCTTTGCGCTTATGCTTACCCGATACGGTCACTGGCACGCCTAGCGTGAGGCTTCGCCACATCTTGTCGAGTTTTGCAGGGGTCAACCCTTGCTCGATCTCCGCGACATTCATGGACAGGAGATCCTGCCTCGAGTATCCCAAAGACTCGCAAGCTTGCTGGTTTATTTTGAGCATCCTCCCATCTATATCGAGGACGAACAGGGCATCGGCCATCTGCTCCAGAATGGAGCTATACCACTCGATCTCCTTCGACGACCCACCACCCACCACGGCCGCCACGAAGGAACCCTCGACCGAAGCCCGTACTGCGGAGACCACAAAGTGTTCGGAGCCGCCATCCGGCGTTCCGAGATACACGTCGTAGCGTTCACGTTCGCCGTTCACTAGCTCCCGGCGGCGCTTCTCATGCTCGGTTCCAGAAGAGACCTCGGACAAGGAGACCCCGGTGAGAGAATCCACCTCGCGGCCAAGCAATGCCGCGAACGCGGGGTTTGCTTCGATCAGGGAGCCGTCGCTGTCCATCAGCGCTACCCTGAATGTCGCATCTGCGAAGGCTGGCGGCAAGCACGGCGTAGCCTCGCCAATATGCGCTTGCAGAGCCGCAGTCACCGACCAGACCAACGCTTCGTCCGCCTCCGGTCGATTCAGACTCTCTCGAATCTTCGCCGCTTCATTCCCTTCGCTATCATTCACGGTAGTCAGGCACCCCATACAACATGGACATTCTATAGAGACTATCGACCCGTATCGTAGTTTACTCAACTCGGATGCCGGTGCAAATTCCGGGTCACCCTAACCGAGTCGCGGAGAAGCGCTGGGGAAATGCACCAGGCTGAACTCTCGATCAAGTCTTTCAGCCCACAGCCCTGCGACCACCGGACCAGA
>JBGTDE010000283.1:0-2561 GCA_041748475.1 Rubrobacteraceae bacterium
CATCCTACCGACCCTCCTCACAATAGCTTTCAGCAGCCCCGTCAGTCTAACTAAACCGAGAACGACCCGCGAGACTGATAATCGTCTCGCGAGCCGTTTCTGGTTTTCTGTCTACTGCGAGAGTTCTACGCGGAGAGAGGAAGCCTATCCTCGCGCACTCCGGCGGGCAGGCCGCGTTCTATCTTCTTGAAGTCGCGCACTTCCGCTTCGCCGACGAGTGTTATTGCGACACCCTCTTTACCGGCGCGGGCTGTGCGTCCGATGCGGTGAACGTAGGTCTCCACGTCCTCGGGGAGGTCATAGTTAATTACGTGCGACACGTCCGGGATATCGAGGCCGCGAGCCGCGACGTTTGTCGCCACCAGGATGCGTGTTCGGCCTCCAGTGAACGCCGCGAGCGTCTTGCCGCGCTGCGCCTGGGACTTGCCACCGTGAAGCAGACCGACCCGGTAGCCGCCGCGCTCCAACTGCTTGTGCAGCTTGGTCGCGCCGTGCTTGGTGCGTCGGAATACTATGGTGAGAGAGTTCTCCTCGGCGTCGATCAAAGACCGAAGAGCCTTTGTCTTCTCGCGAGGGTCCACCTTGTAGAAGACTTGCTCCACGGTCTCCACCGTAGGGGCGGAGGTCTCTATCTTCAGCCATTTGGGCGAGCGCAAGTGCGTCTCGACCATACCCTTGATCGCACCGGGCATCGTCGCGGAGAACAAAGCAGTCTGACGATCCTGCGGAGTTTTCGACAGGATGCGGCCTACATCGGGAGCGAAGCCCATATCTAGCATCCGGTCGGCCTCGTCCAGCACTAGGTACTTTACGCCGCCAAGTTTGAGCGTGCCGCGCTGCAAATGGTCGAGGATACGGCCCGGCGTGCCGACTACGACCGCCGTGGACGGATCTTTGAGCGTCTTGATCTGTGGTCCAATCGCCGAGCCGCCGCAGATGACGACCGACCGGATCTTCTCGTGCCGCGAGAGCGTGCCGAGTTCGGTGGCGACTTGCGAAGCTAGTTCACGCGTCGGGACCAGGATGATCGCCTGAATGCCCCGAGCCTTGCGGTTGAGACCTTCGATCAGGGGTATAGAGAACGCGGCGGTCTTACCGCTGCCGGTCTGCGCGAGACCGACGACATCCTCGCCGTTCAGTAGTTCGGGGAGGGCGAGAGCTTGGATCGGGGTGGGTTCTTCCCAGCCTTGATCCGCCACCGCTCGCCTAACAGGATTAGATATTCGAAGATCGTCAAAGGAGCCCGTTCGGGCTTCGGTAATGGTCTGCGTTGTCAAAATGGGTGCTGCCTCTCTCTAGTCGTTCATTACAGATCGGTCACAATACAGAGCTATACGTCGTGAGCGGCCTGTTACGACTGAGGACGAGCACATTGCACAAAAAAGAGACGCGCTTTGGTTGACTGGCGTCTCGAAGATCGTGGACGTAAGTTCGATGTTGCGTGACAAGAGGAGCATACCAGCCTTATAACGGATCACAACATAGCCACGGATGCTACCCGATGGGAGATCCGCTCCAGCTACTGGGCGGCCATGTTCTCCTTCGCCTCTTCGGCGGATTCGGTCAGGAGTGATCGGGCGATGATCTGGCGGTTGATCTCGCTGGTCCCCTCCCCGATCTCGTTTATCTTCACCTGTCGCCAGTACCGAGCCACGGCGCTCGACTCCATGAACCCTTCGCCACCCCAGATCTGGACCGCCTGATCCGCAGCCCTTTTTGCAGCCTCGGAAGCGAACACTTTAGCCATACTAGCCTCCCGGCCAAACGACCGTTCTTCGTCTCTTAGCCACGCCGCCTTCAGCACCATGTTTCGGGCCAGTTCGATCTCCATCGCCATGTCAGCGAGCTTGAACTGAACCGCCTGAAACTCGGAGATAGATTTGCCAAACTGCCTCCGCTCTACAGCCCGCGTCAACGCCTCATCCAGGCAAGCCTGCGCCAATCCCACAGACAGCGCCGCCACCGCAACCCGCCCCGCGTCAAGCGTCTGAAGAAACTGACGAAAACCGCGACCACGCTCGCCTAGCAAGTTCGCTTCCGGCACGTGACAATCCTCGAAATACAGCGGGTGCTGGTCAGCGGCTCGCCATCCGAGCTTCTCGTAGGATGGTCCGCGAGTAAATCCCGGCGTATCCTGGGGAATGATTATGGCCGAGAGTTCCGGCTTGCCGCTCTCACGCTCGCCGGTCTTTGCGATGGCCGTTACGCCCGCCGTGATGTCTGTGCCGGAGTTTGTGATCCACTTCTTCGATCCGTCGACGATCCACTCGCCGTCCCGCAACTCGGCGATGGTCTCGGTGCCACCCGCGTCCGTCCCGGCGTTCTCCTCGGTAAGGCCGAAAGCCCACAATTTCTCACCAGTGGCGCAGGGCGCGAGGAACTTCTCTTTCTGCTCCTGAGTTCCGTAAGCAGCGATGGGAGCGCAGCCTAGCGAGATGTGGGCTTCCATCGTGATGCCGACGGAGGTATCGGCGCGGGAGATCTCCTCCAGCGCCAGGTTGTACCCGACGAAGTCCCCACCCGAACCACCGTATTCCTCCGGGAGCGTGAGGCCCATGAGA
>JBGTDE010000284.1:0-2937 GCA_041748475.1 Rubrobacteraceae bacterium
GGGTCAGGCCCCGCCGTTGCTCGTCCGTCGGTCAGCAGGACCAGCAGCGGTCGGCGTTCACCATCTTTCAGGCTCTCTCGTTGTAGCACCTCGGCGGCTCTCTGGAGCCCCGCCGACAGTGGTGTGCGGCCTCCTGTTGAGAGTTTCGTGAGTCGTGTGGCGGCCAACTCCACGCTGGACGTTGGGGGGAGCAGCACTTCGGCTTGCTCGCCCCGGAAGGAGACCAGGGCGACCTTGTCTCGCCGTTGGTAGGCGTCGGTCAGCAACGACAGTACCGCGCCCTTCACGGCGGACATACGCTGTTTGGCGGCCATAGATCCGCTCGCGTCGACCAGGAAGAGGATCAAATTGCCCTCCCGGCCCTCACGGAGCTTCTCCCGCAAATCTCCCTCACGAACCACCAACCCCGGCGAATCCGCGCTCCTTCCCCGCTCCCGTTGGTATGGCGCAGCCGCGCGAATCGTCGCGGCTAGCGCGATGTCTGTGGGCATTCCATCGGGTTCTCTATCCTCTACTGGATGGCCCAACGAACCCTCCGAGCGGCTCCGGCGACCGAGCGGCCCGCCGCGTCCCTTGCCACGCGCTTCAAGCCGGATGGGATCGAAGCTCTCCCCCGCCCCGAAAGCCTTCTCACCAACACCCGACTTAGTCTCAGAATTTTCAGTGTCGGACGAGTGTCCGTTTTCTTGATAAGAGCTATCCGATGGGGATTCGCTCGAACCGCCAGGATCGTCGGGTGGCTCCGGGTCTTCAGTGTTGGAGAGAGCGTTTTCCAGTTCTTCGGGGTCTAGGCCGGGTTGCTCAAACGGTCCTCGACGGCGGCGATGGGAGAGCGCGAGCAGCGCGGCACGCTTTATATCTTCCAGGTCTACTTCTTCTCGCTCATCCCAGGAGGCGAGGGCTCGGGTTGTCTTAGCGGTTACGATGTCGCCGCGCAGGCCGTCCACTCCGAGTTCGGCGCACAGGGTGGATATTCGGAACAGGTCGTCGTCGGAGATTTGGACGTTTGGCAGTCGTACTCGCGCCGATTCGACCTCGTCCGCTAACGCCGTGTCGGCATTGGACCATTTCGCGGCGAAGTCAGTGGGATCGGCTTCGTAATGCAGGCGGCGGCGCACGATCTCCACGCGCTCCTTGGGGTCCGGGCTGCCGGTTACGTCCACGGTAACGCCGAAGCGATCCAGAAGTTGGGGACGTAGTTCGCCTTCTTCGGGATTCATGGTTCCGACAAGGATAAAGCGCGAGGGGTGGCGCACGCTCACGCCCTCACGCTCGACGTGGTTCACGCCCATTGCAGCCACATCTAAGAGGAGATCCACGAGGTGGTCCGAGAGCAAGTTCACCTCATCCACGTAGAGTATTCCCCGGTGGGCCGCCGCCAGAAGTCCGGGCTCGAAGGATTTCTTGCCTTCGGAGAGAGCCAGTTCTAGATCCAGCGTTCCCGCGAGTCGATCCGTACTCGCTCCAACCGGCAACTCGACCAACCGTACCGCCCGCACCTCGGACGTCGCATCGACCGGGTGCGGTCCTGCCGGACAATCCGGGTTCGGGGATTCTGGATCACAGGAGTAAGGACACCCGGCGACAACAGAAATCGGCGGTAAAAGCTTCGCCAACGCACGAACGGCAGTCGACTTCGCAGTCCCCTTCTCTCCTCTCACCAGGACACCCCCAACCTCAGGCGAAACGGCGTTTACGAGCAAGGCTAGCTTCAAGTCTTCCTGACCGACGATGGCGGAGAACGGGTAGGCAGCGGCACTCATGTTCTAAGTCCCTGCGATGGCTTCGAAGAACAAAAGACGAGCATCATCCTCGGTCCTCCAGCAATCCTTCGTTCTCCAGGTAAACGCGCTTCAGCTCGCCAAGAACTTCTTCGTCCGGCTGCTCCCAGAGACCACGGTCGGCGGCTTCTATTAGGCGTTCGCTTATAGCGCGTAAGGCCCAGGGGTTGGATTGTTGCATGAAGTCCCGGACTCCTTCGTCAAGGACGTATTTGTTCGTTACGTCTTTGTACATCCAGTCTTCGACGACGTTCGCGGTTGCGTCGTAGCCGAAGAGGTAGTCCACGGTTGCGGAGAGTTCGAACGCGCCCTTGTAGCCGTGGCGTTGCATCGCCCCGATCCACTTTGGGTTCGCTACCCGGCTGCGGAAGACTCGATGGGCTTCCTCCGTGAGGGTGCGGGTCTTTACTCGTGATGGATCGGCAGAGTCTCCGATGTAGGCTTTGGGGTCGCGGCCCGTTAGGGCTCGGACGGCGGCGATCATACCGCCGTGGTACTGGAAGTAGTCGTCGGAGTCGAAGAGATCATGCTCGCGGTTGTCTATATTCTTCACGGCTATCTCGGTTCGCCGAAGGTTCGACTCCATCGCCTCGCGGGCCTCCACGCCATCCAGCCCCTTGCCATAGGCGTAGCCCCCCCACACAGCGTAGACCTCGGCGAGATCCGCGTCGTCACGCCAGTTTTGGGCGTCCATCAAGGGGAGCAATCCCGCACCGTATGCGCCGGGTTTGCTGCCGAATATTCTGGTAGTTGAACGTCGTTCGTCGGCACCTTCGGCTTTCTCGGCGTCGGCGTGTTTCTTGATGAAATTCATGTCGTCCGGTTCATCGAGAGCTGCCACGGTTGTAAATGCTTCGTCCATCAAGGAGATCAGATTTGGAAAAGCATCCCGGAAGAAACCACTGATCCTGACAGTCACGTCGACCCTCGGCCTGCCCAATTCTTCGAGCGACAAGACTTCGAGCCCCGTCACCCGTCGGGATTCTTCGTTCCACACTGGCCGCACACCGAGCAAAGCCAGGATCTCGGCTATATCGTCGCCCTGAGTTCGCATCGCCGCCGTCCCCCAAACCACGATCCCAACGGTCTCTGGATACCGATCCTCTTCCTCCAGATACCGCCGCAATAAGTCATCTGCAAGCCCAAGTCCAACCTC
>JBGTDE010000285.1:0-3206 GCA_041748475.1 Rubrobacteraceae bacterium
CTGGCCGAGATCTCCTTTCCCGACCCGTGAAGCACTGGAGATCAAAGCTCGCGAACCATCGCCTGTATCCTCGACCACTACCGTTACGTCGTCCGTAAAACGGAGGATCGCCGTCCTTCGCGTAGCTTCAATAACGTTGCCGTTCCGGGACTCGATCTCCCAGCGCGGTAACTTATCTATGACTCGTTGGAGCGCGTCGAGCAGCTTCGAGGTAGGCATCGGATACTCGCGGATAGCTCGGGCGGAGTTTCGGCTGGGTCGTTCGATGTTCGTCATTGGGATGCATTCTAGACGGCGATGGGTCGGGTTGCTTACTATACGGGCATGACTCTTACGCCGGAGATTTTGGAGTACGTGTATAGCGTTGGGGCATTCCCGATGGCGGACAGCTCCGGGAATATCGAGTTCTACAGGTCCGACCCCCGCAGCGTCTTGGAGTTCGAGGATCTGCGTATCTCCAAATCCTTGCGGCGTGTCATCCGCAAGGAGGTCTACGAGATTCGGGTGAACGGGGATTTTGAGGCGGTTGTTCGTGCGTGCGCCGACCGACCGGAGACCTGGATCAACGCTGAGATCGTCGAGTCTTATACGCAACTCCACGAAACCGGCAAGGCTCACAGCGTCGAAGCTTACAGGGACCACGAACTAGTCGGTGGGCTCTACGGCGTATCTCTAGGAGGCGCGTTCATGGGGGAATCCATGTTCTCCCGGATGACGGACGCCTCGAAGGTCTGCTTCGTGTATCTGGTGGAGCGATTGCGGGATCGCGGCTACAGTTTGCTCGACTGCCAGATCCAGAACGACCATCTAGCCAGCCTCGGCGCTACCGAGATCCCTGAATCCGACTATCTGCGCCGCCTGAGCCACGCCCTCGACTTGAACAGGAGGTTCGTGTAGAAGTTATCTACCAAACAAACACATGCGGGGTTCTGGTAGATTGTCCGATAAGAGAGTATTGTGGTGGCGCTACTTCTGCTTTTATGCAAAGTCTTCGCAATTCCTACTCGAGTATCTGTGAGGTAAATGTCAAAGATGCTCAACAGTAAGATGCAAGGAGCCATTGCGGTAGTGCGCCGCACGTGTTAGTTTTCTGGGACGTTGCAGAAAACGTTATCTCTCTTGGAGAAAAACATGAATATGCATTTGATGCGACGCGGTGGCATTGAGGTGGGACGGAGCTATGGTCGGTGGGGAGTTCTGGCTTTAGTTGTTATCGTAGCTTGTCTTATGATGTATAAAAAACCTGCGGTGGCTGCCGTGCCACAAGGTTTCACTGATTCCAGAGTCGCGCAGGTGGAGGCGCCGACGGCTATAGCTTTTACGCCCGACGAGAGAATGTTGATCGCTAGTCGGGGAGGCAAGCTCCGCGTAGTCAGAAAAGACGGTACCCTGGTTCAGAGTCCAGCTCTCGACATCTCCAGTAAGGTCTGTGACAATTCCGAGCGTGGTCTACTCGGTCTCGCGGTGGATCCGAAATTCTCCACCAACCGCTACATCTACTTGTACTACACGTTCGACAAGCACGGAGTGTGTCCAACCGGAGAGCCTAGCAATCCCAAGAACCCCGTCAATCGAGTGCAGCGATACAGGCTTTCGGACAGCAACACAGTTTCGACCGACAGTGTCTTGATCGACAATATCCCATCACCGAACGGCAACCATAATGCCGGAGACCTTCACTTTGGTAAAGACGACAACTTGTATGTTAGCGTTGGAGACGGAGCTTGCGACTACCTTCAGCCTACCAGGTGCCAGAGCCAGAACGACGTGTCCCGCGACCGCAACGTGCTGCTCGGAAAGATACTGCGTATAACTCGTGATGGTGAGATACCGACCGATAATCCCTACACCGGTGGCGAAAGTGCCCGGTGCAACGAGACGGGGCGCACGGTCGCGGGAAAGAACTGCAAAGAAACGTTCGCTATTGGGCTACGAAACCCGTTCAGGATGGCTTTTGATCCGAATGCCGCAGGTACCAGTTTTCGGATAAACGACGTGGGTGGTTCGTATTGGGAGGAGGTGGATCAGGGCAAAAAAGGAGCCGATTATGCCTGGAATATCTGCGAAGGCAAACACGACAATCCTTTCCGAAACGGCTCGGTGAACTGTGGCGCCGCGCCGTATACGCCGCCCATTCATGATTACAGCCACAACACAGGCTGCTCGTCGATCACCGGCGCGGCGTTCGTGCCGAACGAGGTTTGGCCTTCGTCCTACGACACTTCCTATCTCTTTGGTGACTATGTCTGCGGCAAAATCTTTAAGCTCACGCCCAAGAGTGGCGGTGGTTTCTCGAGAACAGAGTTCGTCAGCGGTCTCGGTAGAGGAGGACCGGTACATATGGCCTTCGGACCCTACGGGAGAAACCAAGCGTTGTACTATGCGACCTACGCGAACGGTGGTGAGATTCGCCGCGTATCCCACTCCAATAGTAAGAATGGAGCGCCGAGCGCCACGGTGACAGCCGATCCCACTTTCGGCTCGACTCTTCCGCTAAAGGTGGATTTCGACGGCTCGAAGAGTATCGACCCAGACTCAGACCCTCTGACGTATATGTGGGACTTTGGCGATGGCTCCAAGACGGAGACAACGTCCCCACTGACTACTCACGAATACGCTTCCACCGGAACCTACACGGCGACGCTGAAGGTTCGGGATAGCTTCGGGGCTGTCTCCTTGACCGAAGAGGTGAAGATATACCCTGGCAACACGCCCCCTGCGCCAGCATTCGAGGCTCCTGCGCCGAATTTTCAGTTCACCGTTGGGGAGAACGTGAGGCTCTCCGGCAGTGCCATTGATGCTGAAGGCAATGGGCCGATAGACTTGAGTTGGGAAATTATTCAACATCACAACGGTAGCCACACGCACCCTTACGACAGCGGAGTCGGCTCCGAAATCATCATCAAGGCACCGCCACCGGAGGATCTCGGTGCAATGAACCCCAATACTAACTATCTTGAAGCGAGGCTTACCGCTACGGACTCAACGGGTCTGAGCAAGACTATCTCGCGCCGGATACAGCCCAAGACCACTGAACTGACTTTCAGCTCCGATCCCTCAGACTTAGAGATTCAAGTAAACGGCTCTAGCTTCTCGGGATCTCGTACTATTACCACTTGGGTGGGCTACGCACTCAACGTTGACGCGCCTGAGCAGTTGGGTGACGATGGGCGCTTCCACGGACAGGCATCTTGGTCCGATGGCGG
>JBGTDE010000286.1:0-7786 GCA_041748475.1 Rubrobacteraceae bacterium
TCCAGAGATACTGGAGATCGTGCGTTCGGTCCATGAGCGCGGAGGAATCATCGGCATAATCTGCCACGGAGGACTCGTGGCGATCTCCGCCGGTATTGTGGAAGGTTCGCGGGCTACAGGCTCCCTGGGCATCAAGGACGACCTTGTAAACGCTGGAGCCACGTGGGTCGATGAGGCCGCGTTCCGGGACGGCAACCTGGTTTGGGGTCGGGTAGTTCCCGACATCCCGGACTTCTGCCGCGAGTTGGTCGCTGCACTAGCCGACGAGTCGTGAAGCCTTGCACGGGGTGGTGGGATCCGGTTGATAGAATGATCCTATGAAAAGTATCGGGGCTATACTGCGTGGGATCTTCCTCTCCTTGATTGTGGGTTTGTTGCTCGCGTTTGGGATAATGTGGCCCATCTCCGAGGCATTCTTCAGCCCAGAGATGATCGGACGTGCGGGCTGGATGATCGTGCTTATGGGCTTTGCGTGCGCTGTAGCCTTCTACTTCGGAGGTATGATCTCCAGCTACCACGCTCCGTCGCGCCGCCAACTACACGGTGTCCTGGTCGCCCCGCTGACCTTCTTGATCTCCCCGGCGATCAACCTCGCCACCGGCAAGGGAGCTTTCCCACGGGTGGACGAGGTTCCGGGGGCGCCGTTGCTGGTCGCCCTCTTCCTGCTCGTCGCCATCATCGCCGCCTACGTGGGAGCTAGACGCGGCAAAGCTCTCCACGAACACAACGCCCAATACCTTCGCCGCCGCGCCGCCACCGAGAGAGCCCGAAAGTCCCGCACTCAAACCAATGAGGAATAGAGTACCGGAGTTGCTTGAAGGCTCACTCTAGCGGGCTTGCACACCGAGCTTGAGAAGTCCCTTGGCGTCCATGCGGGCGTTTGGATTCCAGCCGCGGCTGCGCAGGTCTCCTGGTTCGTTGCCGGTGCCGATCAAGTAAACCCGCGGCTCTTCGACGCCTTCGGTTGGGTCCGCGACGTATCGGTGCCAGTCCATGTCGCCCCAGATAAATGACAGGACGGGCTTGCCGCCGCTTGAATCGTCGATTCCGGCGTGAACTTCGGGCAGTCCTAGTGCTTTGGAGATCGAAGACACCGTCCGGGTGTGCTGGCTGGCGTTGAATAGCTCTATACCTGCCCGTAGTCGCTGCTCGGGGTCGGAAACTCGGCGCAGCGTGGTTAGGGTCTCCTCTAGTTCTTCGACGGCGCTCTGCCGTTCTTTCTCCGCTTCGTCGAGTCGTCTTTCGAGATCCTGGATGCGCTCTTCTGCCAGTATGCGTTGCGCGTCGAGGTCGCGGAGTCGCTCGTCCGGCGAGCCTTCTTCGCCTTCGGTATCCGGGGTGGATTCCACTCCGCCCACGCTCTCTGGAGCGGATTCCACCTCGCCGCTCTCTACGAGCGTGCGTAGCTCCTCGAAATCCCGGCGGTTGTCGTCGCGATCCTTCTCGGCTTCCTCAAGGGAGTCTTCGAGTTCAGCAATGCGGCCTTCGAGGCGTGAGATTTCTTCTCCAAAACCCTCCGCCGCAGTCTCCACATCGCGTTCGTATGAGGTCTTGGCGGCTAGTACTTCGGACTCTAGCTTCACGAGTCGCGCCCCATAAACGCGGGCTTCGGACTCACGCCGGATACCGTCACCGGATAACCGTTCTTCAAGTGCCCAGGTCTCGGATTTGCGTCGTTCATCCTCGACCGCGAGGCGCTCCTCATATTCGCGCCGAAGACTGGCGAGGTCTTGCTCCCGACGAGCGGAGAGCGCCCTATTGTCCGCCTCCCGCTGAGCCTGAAGGGCGGACACCCGTCGATCCGCTGATTCTTCGATCTCTTTTGTGCGAATCTGGTTAGATTTCCGTAACTCGTTCTCGCGGTTAGCGGCCTGTCGCTTGACTCCCTGAACCGACGCCTGGCTAGTCTCTTCATACTCGCGGGCGCGACGCTCCATCTCGGCGTGGAGGTTGTCGATCTCGGCCTGCAGAGCCTCCACGGCGGACTGGTAATCTTTCTGCAACTCCAATTCGCGTCCCGCCGCAGCGCTTCGAAGAGCCTGCAGTGTCGCCTCCTGGTTGGCCGATGAGGACATCCGTTCGCCCGCCAGCGTCTTCTCGTAAACCTCCCGGATGGAGCGTTCGATCTCCTCGCGCTCCGTCCGGGATTTCTCCGTGATCTCGGCCATCTCCGCCTCGTGGAGCTCCTGGATCTCGCGGTACCCGGCCCGCAGTTTCTCTTCCCATTCTTCACGGTCGACTTTCAACGCTTCTAGGTCGGCGGTGTGCTGCTCTTTCAAGGCTTCGCGCTCCCGCCGGAACTCTTCTCGCAGGTTCTGAAACCTCTCCTCGGAACCTGCGGAGGCCATATCCTCCCTACGCTGCTCCTCCAGGCTCGTTCGAAGGTTTGCGAGGTCGTTTATGTGCTCGTTGCGAAGCTGCAACTGCTCGTCGGCGTGCCGGTTCCGAAGCTTGCTGATAGTCTCCCGGAGAACCCGGATCTCCTCAGAGAACTCCGCCGCTGAACGTTCGCGGGCCTCCCCTGATTCTTCGACGGCCTCTCCTCGGGCGGTGACTTCGTTCTGGGCAGCCTTCAGAGCTTCCGTAGCCTGCGAGAGATCCTCGCGAAGCTCGGCTACTTCGGTCTCCAGGCTCTCTATGAGCTCGTCCGCTGCCGCCATCTGCCCTTCGACAGCCTGCAGAGCTTCTTCCTCGGATGCGTGGGACGGCTCGTGTGAATCGACGCTCATCTAGCTCCCCCCATCATCTATCCTCGCGATGAACTCTCAGCAACACATCCCCAAGATTACCGTCTGACGGCCCGTGGGTAAAGCCCCACGCGGCGTAAAGGGAGCGAATCTATGCTTCTCTACGGCAGGCGGGGCAGATTCCCTCGACTACCAATGCCGTCCTTGTCACCTCGTACAGTGTATTCTGACGGATGTCCGACTCCAGATCGACTAGCCCGACATTCGGAACTTCGGAGACCGCACCACAACTGCGGCATCGGATATCCAGATGCGGCTCAAGGTTCAGGTCGTATCGAGCGGGGCTGTCCGCCCAACGTTTGGAGTGGACCACCCCGATCTCCTCCAGAACCGACAAAGCCTGGTACACAGTCCCGAGCGCGACCCGAGGATTGCTCTTCTTCACCGAAAGATAGACGTCCTCCGCAGATGGATGACCCTTGTTCCCCCTCAACGCATCCAAGACCGCCCGCCGCTGCGAGGTTAACGTGAATCCCGACCGGCGAAACTTCTCCCGCACATCTTTATCCAAGACCATTGGCACTCTAAAACTGCTCCATTTACATCGAACTAATAATCATTCCTGATAGCGAGTCTATCACAGGAAACACGCGAATAATGGGGTATACCCTCTGGTATGTTGGCGATAATAGCTACCATTCTGACGAACATGTTTAGGGCTTTGCGTAATGCTGCGGTACGTCTCAGAGGTTCACCAGACTACGTCTTCCTGGACGTTTCCGGTTCGCTACCCGAGTTCGAGCGCAGGGTTGGATTCTTGCGCCGAAGGTTGAGTCCTGGACCAGCTCCACCGAGTTTGCAGGAGTTGCGTCGACGGTTCGATGCCGTAGCTGGCGACGGTCGCCCTAAGGGTGTGGTGCTGAGGGTTGGAAATTTGGATGCGGGATGGGTTGCTCTCGAAGAGCTTAGAGCGGAGATCCTTCGTTACCAGGAGAGCGGGGGTCGCGTCGTCGTCTATCTTATAGGAGCCGACAGCCGGGGCTATTTCCTCGCGAGTGCTGCGGACGAGATACTCGCGACTCCGTTGGCGACGATTGCCGTGACCGGCGTTCGGAGCCAGGTTAATTTCTTGAAGGACGCTCTCGGAATGGTGGGCGTGGAGGCTGAGGTTGTAGCTGTGTCACCGTACAAGTCCGCCGGGGATACGTACACGCGCATGGATTTCTCGCCCGAGGCTCGGGAACAGGCCGAGCGGCTTACGCGGAACCGATACGAGACGTTGGTGGAGGCTGTTGCCGATGGTCGGAGCATGACTGCGGACGAGGCGCGGAGGCGAATCGACGGTGCTCCGTATCCGGCTCGGGAGGCCGTTGATGTAGGGCTTCTAGATGGCGTGTGCTACGAAGACGACCTCGCCGAGAGACTCGGCGAAGACGGGGGACATGAGAGGCTTTTGGAGTGGAATGAGGCCAGAAAAGTGTTACGGAAGCCTTATAGAGACCGGGCTCGGCGGCGAGTTGGAGTCGTGAGTCTATCCGGGACGATAGTCAGGGGTAAGAGTCGGCGGCTGCCGGTTCCGGTACCGTTGTTGGGTGGAGAGCAAGCCGGGAGCGATTCTGTAGGTGGGGCGTTGCGGGCGGCGGAGAAGAGACGGAAGGTCGCGTCGATTCTGTTTCACGTCGATACGCGAGGTGGAGATGCTTTGGCTTCAGATCTCATCTGGCGTGAAGTCGAACGTATCCGGGAGAAGAAGCCCGTGGTGGTTTTGATGGGCGAGGCGGCGGCATCTGGGGGGTACTACGTCTCGGCGGCGGCGGATCACGTCCTGGCGAGACGCAACACCATCACCGGTTCGATAGGGGTCGTCTCGATCCGACCGGTGGCCGAGGATCTCTACGGCAAACTCGGCATAAACCCCGTCGCCGTACAGCACGGTGCGAGATCCGGCATCCTCGACCCAGCCAAGCGCCCATCCAGCGACGAACTCGCCGTACTCCATCACCAACTCGCCGCCTTCTACGGAGAATTCAAGGATCGAGTTCGCAAAGGCCGAAACCTCCTGGAAACAGAATTGGAGCCAATGGCCGGTGGCCGGGTATGGACGGGCACTGAAGCTAAGGAGCGCGGATTGGTCGATGAGATCGGAGGTTACCGTGACGCCCTACGCAAAGCCTGCGAACTATCGGGAAACAGCATCGCGCAAGAGCCGTTCATGATCACACCGCCTTCCATCCGTCAGGCTCCCGGAGAACGAACCGGAGATCTGACGGAGTTGGCCGTCACCGCCAAAGAGATCTTGCAAACGATGCGCGACGGACGAGTGTGGGCGGTCTCCCCGTTCGAGATCTCGGACGATTGAGGCTGATTTTTAGCGTCTGTCGGCCTCCCGTGTGATAGAGAGCCCATCGAAAATATTGGAGTCGAGTAACATACCGTTCATGTGTCCGGTTAGAGGAAGCGTCGTTAGTTAGCCCTTGAACGTTTTCGAGCGTCTGGGTGTTTTTACCTACCGCTATCGTTGGGCGGTGCTCGTCGCATGGGCGGTGGTGTTGGTTGCCAGCGCATTTTTCGCGCCTAACCTCTCCGACCGACTAAAAGGTGGCGGCTTCGACGGTTCCGGTAACGAAGCCGAGCGCGTCCAGGAGACGATGGTCGACGAGTTCGGCGTCTCGCCCGCGACTCTAACAATCGTCTTTGACGGGGATGGGTTAAACGCTAAAAGCGACGATTACCAGAAGGCCGAAGCTCAGGCTCTGAAAGATGTTCGAAAGCTTGATGAAGTCCGGTTCGTCACGACTTACGCAGATACCAAAGATGACCGTTTCATCTCTAAAAACAAAGAGAAAAGCTATGCGGTTATAGGTTTCAATGTTTCGGTGGACGACACGCGCCAGATCGTGGAGGAGGTTCGTGGCAAGGTTCGGTCTGACGTGTTGACTACCTACGTCACGGGTGCTCCAGCGGTGTATCAGGATCTCGAAGAGGCTAGCAACGAAGATATTCGACAGGCCGAAAAGTATGCGTTCCCGTTCGCGCTGCTAATCCTGATCGTGGCTTTCGGGACGTTGGTGGCGGCGGGGGTTCCGGTTCTTATCGGTGGGGTCAGCGTCGTGACTACGTTGGCGATACTATATTTCGTGGCGGGTGCTTACGATATGTCCGTCTTTGTGCTGACGCTCTCGACCATGCTCGGACTCGGTCTTGGTATCGACTACGCGCTCTTCGCGGTCAGTCGCTTCCGGGAAGAATTGGAGAGCTTCCCAGTGCCGGAATCGGTTGCCCGGACTGTCGCGACGGCTGGACGATCCATATTCTTCTCTGGTACTGCGGTCTTGATCGGTCTGTCGGGATTGTTGTTCTTCCCCTTCATGTTCATGCGCTCAATTGGAGCCGCCGGGGTGCTGGTGGTGCTCGTATCGGTGACGGCGGCCCTGACGCTGCTCCCGGCGATACTTGGGGTGCTGGGCTACAGGATCAACGCCCTAGCCTTGCGGCGGAGCGGGGGCGCTCCCGGCCAAAGATTCTGGCAGCGCAGCGCGGAGATCGTAATGCGGCGGCCTGTGATCGTGATAGTTCTCGTAGCCGGTATCCTCGGCACGCTACTGTATCCAGTGGCGCACATGAAGATCGGCATTCCCGAAGCCAGCGTACTCCCAACCGAATACGAATCTCGCGTCGGTGACGATGTTCTCAAAAAGGACTTCGAGTACGCGAGCCTGACGCCGATGGAGATCATCTCCCAAACTCCCAAAAACCCGACAAGCGCGACCGGCCTCGAAGCCATAGAAACCCTGGGCAACCGGATAGAAAACACAAAGGGCGTGGACCGGGTAGATAGCATCTACACCGTGGGAGTGGAGGCCACCCGCGAGTACGTCAAGGGCGTGGCTGATGGCCGTGAGCGAGGCAAGGCCGAAGCCGCCAAACGGGTCGACGAAGGCGTTCAGGAGCAACTGGACAAGTTGCGCGACCAGTTTGGGAGCGTGCCGCCTGGAGCTGAGGAGAAAGTGCGGGCCGAAGCCGAGAAACGTTCCGCCGAGGAGCTCGAAAAGCGACTCCCCGAGCTACCGGAGGGAATCCCCGCAAAAGGCGATCCAACGCCGGAGAGCGTGGCGGCTTTTCTCAAAACTCCCGAGGCTCTGGATTCCAAAGAATTGCAGAAGGCTGTCGATGCCTACGTCGCAGGGGATCGGGCCTTGTTGCGCGGCGTAACGGCGGACAACCCTTACAGCGAGGAGGCGCGAGGCGCGGTCGAGGAAGTGAGGGCTGTTGACGCTCCGGCGCAGACGAGCTTCCTGGTGGGTGGACTTTCGGCTGGACAGCGGGACTTTATCTCAACCGTCTACGGGAAAGCTCCGCTGGCTGTGGCGTTCGTGTTGGTGGTGACGTACCTCGTGCTGTTGCTGACATTCCGCTCGGTCTTGCTGCCGTTGAAGGCGGTGATCGTCAACATCCTTAGCCTTTCGGCGAGCTTCGGGGCGATAGTCTTCGTTTTCCAGGACGGGAACCTGTCGGGAATTCTGAACTTCACGCCGCTTGGTTTCGTGGATTCGACGTTGCCGATTCTACTGTTCTCCACGATCTTCGGGGTCTCGATGGACTACGAGGTATTCTTACTCTCGCGCATTCGGGAGGCGTATGAGAACGGCGATTCTAATACGGCCAGCGTGTCGAAGGGGCTCGTGTCGACGGCGGGTATCATTACGTCGGCGGCGGCAATCATCATCGTCGTCACGGGAGCTTTCGCGTTTACCGGCATCATCCTTACTAAAGCGGTCGGACTCGGTCTCGCGGTGGCGGTCTTCGTGGACGCGACTATCATCCGGGTTCTGCTGGTTCCTGCGACCATGCGCGTGCTTGGCGACTGGAACTGGTGGCCTGGTGGGCGCAAACGGACCTTCTCCACAGACACACCGACGAAAGAGAGTATCAAGAGCGATTCTTGATCTTGTCCTTGTGGGGGGCTACACTGGGGGTGTGATCGAGTTCGAGCAGATCCTACGTAGCCGGGGTTATCGCCTCACGAACCAGCGTCGAGTCATAGTGCGAGAGTTGGAGGGTGAGCGGCATCTCTCTGCCGAAGAGTTATACGACCGAGT
>JBGTDE010000287.1:0-8566 GCA_041748475.1 Rubrobacteraceae bacterium
GTGGCGGAGAGTGGTGCTGTCAAGGGTGGAGCATTGAACATAGGAAAGGGGGTGAGCGATGGAGCGGATCGACAATCTGCTGCCCGGAGGCGGGAAGGGTACGAGTGGTTCTTCGGGGAGTAGGAAGCGCCCCGAGGCGGCGGCTCTGAGGCTGGACGATCAGGTCTGCCCGCACTGCGGGCGTGAGATCGAATCGGAGTGGAACGAGTTTCCACCCGCCATACAACGAAAGTACGACAAACCTGGCGAGTGGTACTATCATCCCTGCACCCCCGAGTGCGAGATGAAGAACGACCAGCGCGAGTGGGAGCGGATGCGCCGGGACTCGCGCATAGATACGCTGCAGGCTAGAAGCGGCCTCTCCAAGCGTCTAAAGGGCTACACTTTCGACAACTTCGATCCCCTCATGAACGAGAGCACCCGGAAAGCCTCCAGCAAGATCGGGGACTACCAGATGAACTGGAAGGAGAACCGCGAAGCTGGACGCGGTCTCTATCTCTGCGGCGGTGTCGGGACGGGCAAGACTCACCTGGCGGTTGCGCTGCTCAACGAGCTTATCCGCAAGAGCCGCGTCCCATCGCTCTTCGTGACCGTGCCGGAGCTTCTGGACAACCTGCGCGGAACCTACGACAACCCTGGCCGTAACCTCGACGAGTGGATGAACGCCGTAAAGAATGCGGAGTTTCTGGTGCTCGACGATCTCGGGAGCGAGAAGCCGACTCCCTGGGTCCAGGAGCGTATATTCGTCATCGTCAACCACCGCTACCGAGAGTCCTTGCCGACGGTCTTTACCTCGAACATCGGGCCTATGGACCTCGCCGCGCAACTCGGCGAGCGAACCGCAAGTCGTATCATCGCCATGTGCGGAAGGGGCATAGAGTTGCAGGGGAACGACCATAGGGAGATGGAGGCTCGCAAGAACGTATGAGAGACGAGTTTATGATCACACGTCAGGGAAAACAGTATGTCTTGTTCGCCGGACTCTTGGATGAAGCCCACAGTCGGGGACTACGCGGTATCGACACAGACTTGATCCAAGTGCCAGACGAATCCAACGGCAACGTGGCTGTAGTAAAGGCTACCGTCGAGATGGAGGACGGGCGCACGTTCTCGGGTATCGGCGACGCGAGCCCCGCTAACGTCGGGCGCAACATCGTCCCGCACGTCATCCGAATGGCCGAAACTCGCGCCAAAGCCCGCGCTCTCCGCGACGCGGTCAACGTGGGCTCCACTGCTCTTGAAGAACTCTCCGATGGCGACGACGCTCCACCGTCTAACTCGGAGTATCGTCGTCCTACGCCTGTCCAGGAGCCAGCTCCGGAGCCTGCCCAGAAGCGTTCGACTCCGAATGCCGCGAAGGAGACCACCAGTAGACCTCGTCCGGTCGAGACTGCGGCTGCGGAACCTGCGGCTGATAGCTCTGAGGAGGTCGCGCAGGCTCCAAACGGTCAGGCTGCGGCGGCTCCCAAGCGGAGTGGAAAGGCTCGCAAGAGTCAGGTGGAGTTGCTGAAGACTCTGGCTGTCGAATGGGCCGGAGAGGGTGGCGTGGGGCGACTCGAGAAGCGCATTGGAAAGTCGCTCGTGGACCTCACCCGCGACGAGGCGGATGACTGGATCGACCGCATCACACCCAAAGACCGCGAGTAGCGTCCGCGCATGTGATCATGGCCCGCATACTCCGGTTCACGGTATTCTGCGTGCTCCTTTTAATGCCGATGTCCGGTTGCGGAATGCCTCTCTCCGGTGGTGTTTCACCGCCCCCGTCTGGCTCGCTTTCGGTCAGTTTTATCGACGTTGGGCAAGGGGATGGAATCCTGATCCAAGCCGGAGACTCGGACTATCTGGTAGATGCGGGCCGGGCTGAAGCGGGACCGCACGTGGTGGACTTTCTGCACGGTCGTGGTGTCGACTCCCTGGATGGAATAATCGTCTCCAGCCCCGACGCGGACCACATCGGCGGGTTTCTGGACGTGATGGAAGCCTTCGAGGTCGCGAACGTCTACGTCGCCGGTGACCGCAAGGGAACTTTGACTTACAATGCTTTCTTGCGCGGCGTAAAGGATGAAGGCTCGAAGGTGAACGAGTTGCGTGCTGGGGCTCTGATGGATTGGAGCGGCGTGCAGGTCGATGTTCTGGCTCCTCCACCAGGCGAGTTGTATGGTGAGACGAACGAGAACTCTATCGGGCTTCTCTTGACTTACGGATCGGCCCGAATACTACTTGCCGGAGACGCGGAAGAGAAGTCAGAAGAGTACATGGCGAACGGTCCCAACACTGGCCCGGTAACCGTTCTAAAGGTTAATCATCATGGGTCTAATACTTCGTCTTCGTCGCTGTTCTTGAACAATTTTCGGCCCAAAATCGCCGTTATTCAGTCAGGAGCGGATAATTCCTACGGCCATCCAACACCCGAAACCCTGAGCCGCTTGAAAGAATTCGGAGCCAAAGTCTTCCGCAATGACGAGGACGGCGATGTCATAGTGACGATAAAGGACGAGAATGTGGACGTGGCCGTCACGAAGCCGTGACTTCAGTCGTTGATTAAATCCTCTACTTCTAGACTTCCGTTTAGTTTTCCGCGTTCCCAGAGCCAACGTTCGATCGTGCTGCGACGCCAACCGTAGAAGCGACGACCGATCAAAGCGTCCGGCGCGGGTATGCGACCCAACTCCCAAGCCCGGATCGAAACGTAACTCGGAAACGTCCGAGCACTCATCACTCCCCGATCCTCCAATATCCGCGAAACTTCTCCACTAGATAAATATTCTTCCATAACTCAACACTATCATCGTTCTACAAATTAAACAACTTTTTACGACTTAGTACTTGTGAAATAGAAATAGTTCTGTAGACTGGGAAGGAATGCAGGAATCGAGGAGAGGATAGTAAGTTATGGTCAGTTTCAATCGGGTGGTATTGGCGGGGAATCTCACGCGGGATCCAGAGCTAAGGTTCACGAGCAACGGCATCCCGGTCTGCGGTTTCGGGTTGGCGGTAAATCGGGTGCGTTCCAAGAGCGAAGAGGTTGATTTCTTCGACATTACGGCCTGGCGGGAGCTTGGTGAGACCATCGCCAACTACAAGAAAAAGGGAGATCCTATCCTGGTGGAAGGCAAGCTACAGTTCTCCACCTGGGAAGCGAAAGACGGCTCCAAGCGCAACAAAGTCGATGTAGTAGCTGACAATGTACAGTTCCTCGGCGGTCGCGGAGACTCAGAAGGCGGCGGTGGTGGCCGACAGGGCCAGCAGGGCGGTCAGCAATCTGGCGAGCGCAACGACGTGGACATCAACGAAGAAGACTTCGACGATATACCGTTCTAGCTAGGCAGCTTAGTCAGGACGGGGAGTAGGGGTGGAAGCGTCCCGGCTCCCCGTCTCGTTGCGTTCGGGTTATCCGACTCTCGCGCCGTCACTGATCTTGTCGGCGATAAACGGGTATCGGTAATCCACGCCCTGGCTCACCTTGTAAGCCGCGTAAGCTCCGTGGGCTATGGGGATCAAGGGCAGGAAAGGCAACAAGATGAACATGAACAGCCCGATCACCACTATTGAGAGTATGGTGGACAGTATAGAGTAGGCGATGATTATGACTAGCCAAGCCACCTGATACCAGAGCGCCTGCAAGGCATGAAAGCCGATCCTCTGCGACTTGTCCTTGTAGATCAACCAGATGACCAACGCGCCGATCGGCGCCACCAGTACGCTTACGTGCGAGAGTATGGACCACAATCGCTCGTCCGATTCACTGACTTCACCAGAACTGCTCATCTGACTACCCGTACCGGTCGAACTGTCACCGCCAAATAGTGGGCTGGCACCTTCGTTAGGCGCGTTGCTTTCGGAGTCCCGTGGCTCTTGCATTGTCGCTCCTTCCCGTCAATGTACGTGCCGATTGTATCTTAACGGATGTAGTGCTCACCATGCATCCCCCAAATGAGCTATTTTTGAGCGTGTAAGACAAGAAATGCAGGGTTACCTACATCAATCCAAGTCGACGATCCCGTAGCGGAGGCAGAATAACAGAGCCTGAAGGCGTGAGTGAGCGCCGAGCTTGGTCATTATGTTCATGATGTGGGTTCGTTCGGTTTCCAGGGAGATGTACAGTCTCTCCGCTATCTGCTTGTTGCTCAGGCCGTTCGCTAGGGCTTCCAGGACGTCCAGCTCCCTTGGGGTGAGCTGGTCTGCTGCCCTCCGGGCATCGCGTTCGCGTTCGCGGGTACGAGACGCGAGTCTTAGCATCTCGACTATCTCGTTACTCGAGAGAAGTCGCCCACCCGAAGCGACGCTTCGGATGGCCGTTAGGATGTCATCCAAGTCGGCGGATTTATGGAGGATTCCGGCAGCTCCAGCTTCCACCGCGCGAGCCAGGTCTTCGCGGTCCAGGCTGGCCGTCAAGACCAGCGCGGCGAAGTTTGGATTCGCGGCTCTCAGTACCGGGATGATCTCGGTCCCCTCGCCGTCGGGAAGATCCAGGTCCACGACCGCGAGATCTATCCCAGATCCCTCTCGCGCTATGATGGAATGCGCCTCTGAGATTGAGGCCGCCTCAGCGACCACTTCGAAGTCCGGCTCGTTGTTCAGCACGAAAGCCAGCGTCTGCCGGAATGAGGTGTGATCCTCAATCAACATCACCTTATTCAAAGGTACCCTCCGATATGCATTGTCAACATCTCATGGGTATGACGACAGCATATAGCATTCTTGCTTCTCGCGGGTCTCCAACGCGAGTCTATGGAGCATGATCTTCACGGGGAAGAGAGTACACGTTTGCCTCGAAGAGTACCGTGGTCCCCAAACCGGAGTCGCTGTTGACCTTGATTTTGCCTCCGAGCGCGGAGGCTCGTTCACGCATTCCGGTAAGGCCCATGCCAGGTTTGGCTCGGGGATCTAACCCCAGTCCATTGTCCGATACTTCGACTCCGACTCTTTCTCCGTCCAGGCCCAACCGAATGGTCGCGTGGCTTGCTTCGGAATGTCGCCGGACGTTCACTAGGGCCTCCTGGATGATGCGAAGGAGATCTCGGCGAGCCGTCGTCGAGAGTTTGTCTGAAAGTCGATCCCCGTCTCCGAAGACGAAGAGCTTCACGGAGCACTCCGGCGCGATATTGCTGTGGAACTCGATCAGTCTCTCTACAGATTCCACGAAGGAGCGACGTTCGTCCTCCTCCAAGCGAAGGTCGTAGACAGCCGTCCGCAGACCACCCACGGCGCGATCCAGCGCTTCTACCAAACCGTCGAGCGGCGGCCCGTTACCAGAGATTTCATCGCCTGAACCCCCGAACCGGTTCATCACCCGCATGGCTTGCAAAGCGTAAGTAAGGTCTTGCAGGGCTTCGTCGTGAAGGTCACGGGCTATGCGCCGACGCTCGGACTCGCGCATCTCACGCAGATTCGCCTCAGCGTTCTTGCGCTCAGTGACGTCTTCGACGGTTCCCTCAAAGCCAATCAAAGCCCCAGAAGCATTCAGGATGGACTGTATTGAGAAAGACGCCCACATGAGACTGTCGTCTGCACGCCTCATCCTGGCCTCGAAGCCGGAGACCGAACCGTTGTGGCGCATGATCTCGTAGAGCTCTCTGCGGCGGCTGGGGTCCTCGTAGAGTCGGTCTTCGATCACGGGAATTTCTCGCAACATTTCCTCCGGGCTCTCGTAACCAGCCATCCTAGCCAGCGCGGGGTTCGCTGTAACAAGTTCCCCCTCCACCGTGGACTGGAAGATACCTTCGATGGCGTTCTCGAAGATGGAGCGATATTTCTCTTCCGCCAGCCGCCGCGCTTCCTCGGCCTTTTTGCGCTCGGTTATTTCCTGGATGGTTCCCGTTAGACGTATGTCGTTTCCCTCCGAGTCCCGGTGAGCCTCATAAGCGGTCTGGACAGTGCGTGCCTCGCCACTGGGACGGACTATACGGTACTCGACTGCGTTCTCGGACGCGCCGTAAAGAGCCTCCCTGACCGCGTTGCGGACTATGCCCCGATCCTCTGGATGAGCCAAGTGTAGAAACGAGCGATACGTCGGGACGAATTTTTGGGGGTCGAGGCCGCAGATGCGGAACAACTCGTCCGACCATACCGCTGCGTCGCTCCCGGGGTGGTAATCGAAGTTGCCCAGACGCGCTATGCGCTGCGCCGCCGACAGGCTACGCTCGCTGCGGAGAAGGTTCTCCTCCGCCCGGCGCCGCTCGCGTCGTCCCTCAGCTTCCCGCAGTTCGCGTTCTATGGCGCTGTTCAGACGCGTGAGGTTGTCCTTCATAATGTAGTCTTGCGCCCCGGATTTCATGGCGGCTACTGCGGCGTCTTCGCCAATGCGCCCAGAGACGATAATGAACGGCAGGTCCGGGAAACCACTCTCGCGTAGTAGTTGAAGCGCGGCGGTCGAACTGAATTTTGGCATGGAGTGATCGCAGAGAACCACATCCCACGTTCTATGCTCCAGGGCCGCGCTCATCGCCTCGTGGGTGTCCACTCGCTCGAAGTCCGGGCTATATCCGCCGTTGCGAAGTTCCCGCAATAGGAGCAGAGCGTCGTCCTCGAAGTCCTCCACGATCAAAGCCCGCAGACGCCACTCCCGAGAATCCTCACCGCCATATCGACCGTCCATAGCTTTGCCTCCGCAGGACAAAAATCCGAACAGCCTAATCTTAGGCTTGACCTAATTCTCGAGCAACTACCGGGCTTCGGGTCTGTTATCCGTGCCGCCATGCGAGTAGACTGACGCAATCTTGTGTAGGTTGCGCTTGCGTGACTCGTCAAGCAACCAGAGAGGTTGTTGGATAGACACTTGCGGGTAAAGACCGAGGGACTTCGATCAGAGGGAGGAAAAGTGGAGATAGGGATATACGGCCTGGGTAGGATGGGCGCGAACATGGTACGCCGCCTTCAGCAGAGCGGCGAGCACCGAGTGGTGGCGGGTAACCGATCCAAAGAGCCGGTCGACACCGCTGTGGAGGAAGGAGCTGAGGGCGCCTACTCGATGGAGGAATTGGTCGAGAAGCTCTCGGGGGACGGTCCGCGCGTGATCTGGACGATGGTTCCCGCCGGTGAGATTACTGGCAAAGCCCTGACGGATTTCGCGGACATGATGGACCCCGGCGACATCCTCATAGACGGTGGCAACTCCTACTTCCGTGACTCCATCCGACACGCTGAGACGCTGAAAGAGAGGGATATCCGCTTCCTCGACGCTGGGACATCGGGCGGAATCTGGGGACTCGAAGTCGGCTACTGCCTTATGGTCGGAGGCGATTCGAGCGCGTACGAACACGCCGAACCCGCGCTAAAGACGCTCGCTCCGGAGAACGGCTATGCATATCTGGGCGAGGCCGGAGCCGGACACTTCACCAAGATGGTCCACAATGGCATCGAATACGGCATGATGCAGGCATACGCCGAGGGATTCGAGATCCTGGAGAAGAGCCAGTACGATCTCGACCTTCGCGCTATCAGCAGCCTGTGGAACCAGGGAAGCGTCGTGCGCTCGTGGCTACTCGAACTCGCAGAGACCGCCTTCGAGCAGGATGGACACCTCGACAGCGTCCGGGGCTACGCCGAAGACTCCGGCGAGGGACGCTGGACGATCCTCGAAGCCATAAACGAGAGCGTCCCAGCCCCCGCTATCTCCGCGTCGCTCTTCGCCCGCTTCGCTTCGCGCCAGGACGACTCTTTCGCCATGAAAGTAGTCGCCGCGCTGCGCGGTCAGTTCGGCGGTCACGCCATCCAGGAGGCGAGCACCAAGTACCCGGAGAAAGAGCAATAGAAATACTTGCAGCATGGCGATGCGGAGGGATCCAGACTCCGCATCGCCTTTCGGCCCGTCGCCAAATTGGCGGCTTCGCGAACGATTGGATAAGTGATGGAGGTAAGCCTATGCTATGCGTATCACGTGAGGGTAGGAGGCTAAAAGCCTATGGCTGACAGCTTACGAGACGATCAACGTCTACCCCGAAACCCCGAGCCCGCCGTAATGGTCATTTTCGGAGCTTCCGGAGATCTAACCGCCCGCAAACTGGTGCCCGCACTCTACGATCTCGCGGCTCAGCGTCGATTGCCGCTTGAGTTCGCGGTCGTGGGGGTTTCGCGCACGGAGATGAGCCACGAGGAATTCCGGGAGAAGTTGCGGAAAGCCCTCGGGGAACATCGCTCTGGAGAGGTCTCGGACGATGTCTGGGAATCCTTCGCTAGTGGCATCTTCTACCTAGCCGGGGATTCCAAGAAGGCCGAATCCTACGACGAGCTTAGAGAGTTCTTGAAGAAACTCGACACCGAGCGCGGTACGCAGGGGAATCGGGCATTCTATCTCTCGACATCTCCCTCGCTCGTGCCGACTGTTGTGGAGCGACTCGGGGAGGCGGGGCTCAACAAGGGTGAGGATGGTGGATGGTCGCGGCTGGTGGTCGAGAAGCCTTTTGGGTGGGATCTTGAGAGCGCGGAGAAGTTGAACGTGGAGATCCAACGTTACTTCGACGAAACCCAGATCTACCGCATCGACCACTATCTTGGTAAGGAGACGGTCCAGAATATCCTCGCGCTCCGGTTCTCGAACGGAATCTTCGAGCCGATCTGGAACCAG
>JBGTDE010000288.1:0-5781 GCA_041748475.1 Rubrobacteraceae bacterium
GCCCCGATCCGAACTAGCCGCTCGTCGGATGACGTAGGAGCCGCCAACGGACACAGAGCCACACCGCGCTCCGCAGCTAGTTTCGCGAAGTCTTCGATCTCCCCGGCTGGGAGATCCGGTATCACGAGACCCGACACACCCGCGTCAGCCACCGCATCCAGGAAAACCTCCGCGCCCCGAGCAAAGACCACGTTGCAGTAGACCAGAAAGACGACCGGCACCCGATCCGCCATCCCCGAAGCCAGCTTCAGGCAATATTCCAGGTCCGCCCCGTTCTCCAGGGCGAGCGTCGTCGTGTCCTGAATGGTTGGTCCATCGGCCAGGGGATCAGAGAACGGAACCCCTATCTCGACAATATCCGCCCCCGCAGCGATGTAAGCTTCCCCCACCTCGACAGCTCCTTCAAGCGTCGGATAACCAGCGGTCAGGTATGGCATCAGAGCCACCCGCCCGTCCTGGAAAGCGGCCCGAAGCCGCTCCGGGCCGCTAATCGTCGCTACCGGCTTCCTCGGCCTCATGCGCGTCCATGCCGATCTCCGCCGCCACGACCTCGATATCCTTGTCGCCGCGCCCGGAGAGGTTGATGACCACGTTCTTGCCCGGACCTAGCTCTCGCGCCACGGCCTCCGCGTGATGGATGGCGTGCGACGTTTCGAGCGCGGGGATGATCCCTTCTAGCCTCGAAGTCGAGACGAATGATTCGAGCGCGTCGGCATCCGTGACGCTCACGTACTCAACTAGACCTTCGTCTTTTAGATAGGCGTGTTCGGGGCCGACAGACGGGTAGTCTAGACCAGCAGAGATCGAGTGCGCCTCCCGGATCTGACCAGAATCCGTCTGCAGGACGTAGCTCAAATTGCCGTGCAACACTCCGGGACTGCCGCCGGTGAGCGACGCGCCATGCTCTCCCGTTTCCATCCCCCGGCCTGCAGCCTCGACACCGATCAGTCGGACATCTTTGCGCCCGACGAACGGATGAAACGCGCCGATGGCGTTCGAGCCCCCGCCTACACAGGCCACGATAGCGTCCGGGTCCGCCCCAAAACGCTCGTGGGACTGGGCTTCGAGCTCACGTCCGATCACGGTCTGCAAGTCCCGCACAATACGTGGATACGGCGCAGGCCCCGCGACCGTCCCGATGATGTAGTGCGTATCCTCCACGTTCGTCACCCAGTCCCGGATCGCCTCATTCAGCGCGGCCTTCAGCGTCCCGGAACCGCTGGTTACAGGCCTTACTTCAGTCCCGAGCAGCTTCATGCGCAAGACGTTCGGAGCTTGGCGGCGGGTATCTTCCTCGCCCATATAGACGACGCATTCCTTGCCGTAGAGAGCAGCGACGGTTGCGGTTGCGACACCGTGTTGGCCCGCGCCGGTCTCCGCGATGATGCGCTTCTTGCCCATCCGCTCAGCGAGGAGAATTTGGCCGAGGGCGTTGTTGATCTTGTGCGCTCCCGTGTGCGCGAGGTCTTCGCGCTTGAACCACACATTCGCTCCGCCCCACTTGCGGGTAAGACGC
Source organism: Rubrobacteraceae bacterium (assembly GCA_041748475.1). Classification (GTDB taxonomy): domain Bacteria; phylum Actinomycetota; class Rubrobacteria; order Rubrobacterales; family Rubrobacteraceae; genus JACDDK01. Next base: position 1,517 of record JBGTDE010000288.1, read on the forward strand.
TCGGCGAACATCAACGGTGTTGGACGACCAACGAAATCCCGCGCCAGACCGTTCAGTTCCTCCAAAAATTCGGGATCGTCACGGTACCGTTCGTAGGCTTCTTCGAGTTCGTCGAGGGCGTGGATGAGGGTTTCCGGGACGTAACGGCCCCCGAAAGCACCGAAATATCCATCGTGACCTGTCGCGATCCTCTCAACCTTTTGCCGCATTGATGTACCTCCGAACCCGCTCGTCGTTCTTCTCTCCGGGACTATCTTCGAGGGATGAAGAAGCGTCCACCCCAAAAGGCTTGAAGGCTCTAATGGCCTCCGCCACGTTCTCGGGATTCAAGCCACCCGAAACAACGATATTATCACGACCAATGAGGGTTTTCGCCAGTCTCCAATCGAACCGCTCCCCCGTCCCACCCCGCGCCTTCTCACTGTAAGCATCGAGCAGATACAAGTCCGCCCCGTACCGGGCCAAATCCTCCAACGAATCCGCGTCCCGAACTCGCAAAGCCTTTATCACCGGAACGCCACCATCCCGTACCGCCGCCACGACCTCCGGCCCCTCATCCCCGTGAAGCTGCGCGTAATCCAATCCAACCTCTCGGGCAACCCGCAGCACCTCCTCAGGCGCGGCGTTCACGAACACGCCGACCTTTAGCACGCTCTCTGGAAGCGTCGCGGAGATCCTCCGTGCTTCGTCCACGCTCACCTGCCGGGGGCTCGGCGCGAAGATAAGGCCGATAGCGTCCGCACCGGCTTCGGCGGCGGCGTGAGCGTCGGGCGTGTTGGTTATGCCACAGACTTTTACAAAGTTCATAGGTCTCAAGTCTATACCGTCCGACTTCGAACGGACTTAAGAGCACCGTAAGGAATCGGCAATAGTTACGTAAGGTGCGAGGCATAGGATCGGACGACCTACCGAGGGAAGGAGCGCCATCGAACGGAGCGAAGGTTCTTGATGCGGCACATCCGTAGACGAGCAGAGGAGAGAGTGGTGAGGAAAAAGATAATGTTGCTGGCGACCGTGCTGGCGCTCGGGGCCGTAGCGGCCCTTGGCGGCGCGGCCATACCGGCCAGCGCCCAGGGCGGCGTGAATTTTGTTCTGGATAGTGTACTCCGGGTGAATCCGGAGGAAGAGACCGTGACAATGCCGGTCTACAGAGGAACTTTTGGTGGGTCCCCGGTCCACTACATAGTAACGGAATCCTCCAACAAGGAGGACGCCGAGAGACGCAAGGTCAACTACGCGCCCAAGCTCGCCAACGCCCTCGGGACGCGCGCGGTCCAGAAGGTTACCCGGACTAACGGCGTGGTCGATTTCTCCGGCACGGTACGGTTCGCCTCGACCCGGCCTCTGCGCGCGGGTTCGGACGGCACGCCGCCGGGAACAACGCCACCACCATCAGAGGGCGACGCCAACTACAGCCCCCTGATCACGACAGGCAACGGCATCGTATTGAACGCCTCGCAGGTCGCCAACGCCTCGGGCGTCCACGATTCGCTCGTGAACCTCGACCTCGGCGCACGCCCCGCAGGCTTCCCGAACGCCGCCGGTGAGGTAACTCTGGGGACGTTCGGCGGCTTCTGGAACAGCTCCGATCTCCTGTATCTGCATATGGACGCTTCAGCGCTGGACGTAGCCACTATAGAAGGCTCGACCTTCGCGCCGAACCTCAATTTCGCGCCGGGTCTCGGCTCCAACAATCCCGAAACTTCCGCGAGATCCGCCATTATCCCCATAGAGAACGGCATCGAGCCGAGAAACGCCCCCGAGCGGCAAGGTCTCCAGTCGTTCCTGGAGAACCAGGGCGACCCGCTCAACGTAACGCAGACGTTCCCCGGCAAACAGGACGGCCGCTACAGCCCCATCTGGGACGTACACATCCTGCGGTGGACGGAAGAGGCCATAGCCGCTGGCGAACGCCGACGCTTAGACAGCGACAGCGACGTCGTAGGTGAGTTCGACAAGGGCAACCTTGTAAGTACCGGGACCGGCCCGCCGAACCCGAGCCTCGACGGTATCCGAGCCAACAACGCCATCTCCAACTGTCCGATCGTGGTCGAACTCCCAAGCGTGAACCCCGGACAGAGAGGAGCGCCACAAGAGAACCGCTAATCGTCTAGATCCCAAAATCCCGGAGGGGGCCGGCCACGGTCCCCACTCGGGCCATGCGAAGTCTCAAACATGGGTCACTATTCCTAACCAGATCGGGAAAGGCTTGAGAATTATTCTTTCACCGGCACACCTACGCACTCGCAGCCCGTCCTATTAGTCTTTGCGTCCTGCGGAGACAATCGGGGTGAAAGAACCGCTGTGTTCCATGGGGGTATGAGGCCTCGGCCGTAGACACTCAAGCGACGTGCGGAGGCCGGAGAGCCTATCATTGGAGACTATACGTCCCGTGAAGATCGTCTGTGAAGGAGAAATCCGCATGACACCCTATGATCTCGTAGTGATCGGCGGCGGTACCGCTGGCCTAGTCTCAGCCGCCGGTGGCGCGTCACTTGGCGCGAAGGTCGCTCTCGTCGAGCGCGACAAGCTCGGTGGCGACTGCCTGTATCATGGTTGCGTCCCGACCAAAACCCTCGTCAAGAGTGCTCGCGTGGCGCACATGGTCAAGCACTCCGAAGATTACGGCATAAAAAACTCCGGCTACGAAGTCGACTTCCCCGCCGTGATGGACCGGATGCGCGAGGTCATCGAGACCGCCGGAGTTCACGACAGCCCGGAACGCTTCCGTGACCTCGGCGTGGATATCTTTGAAGAGGAAGCGAGCTTCGTCTCGAACAGCGAAGTCGCAGTGGACGGCCAGAATCTCGAAGCCCGCAGCGTCATCGTTGCGACCGGCACCCACGCTACGACGCCGCCCATCAAGGGCATCGAAGAGGTCGGTTACCTCACTAACATAGAGGCTCTGCGGCTCGACAAACTTCCAGCCTCCATGATCGTCGTAGGCTCGGGACCGATAGGATGTGAGTTCGCCCAGATCTTCGCCCGCTTCGGCTCGAAGGTGACACTGCTCTCTTCCTCCCCACTCCCGCTGCCAAAGGAAGACCCGGAGATCGGAGAGGTTCTAAAGCAAGTCCTCGTGGCTGACGGTGTGGACTTCAAGGGTGGCTACAGAGCTCGCGAGGCCCGCATCGAGAACGGCGAGAAAGTCCTCGTCGCGGAGAATTCTCTAGGTACGGAACTCGAAGTTCGGGCGGAAGAGATACTGATGGCGGCTGGACGCGCTCCCACCCACGACAGCCTCGGCCTGAACAATGCGGGCATCGAGTTGACGAAAACTGGCGTAACCGTCGACGATAATCTACGCACCACTGCGGATAACATCTACGCCGCCGGGGACATCACCGGAAAATACCTGTTCACGCACGTCGCCGAGTACCAGGGGCGCACGGCTCTGCGTAATGCGCTGTTTCCGGTGAAGACTAAGGCGGATCACCGCGTAGTGCCGTGGACGACGTTTACGGACCCCGAGGTAGCGCGGGTCGGCCTCACCGAACAGCAGGCGCGGGAGCAGTATGATGGAGTAAAGGTCTTCCGTCAGCCGTTCAGCGGGGTTGATCGGGCGATCACGGACGGCGAAACGACCGGGCTCGTGAAGATTGTGACGGACAAGCGAGGCAAGATCCTCGGCGGTCACATAATCGGCCCGGATGCGGGGAACCTCATCCACGAAATAGTTCTGGCGATGCAGAAGAACATCCTCATCGGCACGCTCTCGACAACCATCCACGTCTATCCGACGCTGGCCCAGGCGAACCAACGAGCCGCAGACAATTTCTACCGCGAGAAGCTCTTCAATCCGCGTACTCAGAAGGCGTTCTCCGTGTTTTTTGGGGCGAGCCGGTTGATCGACAAGGTCAAGCCGCTGGTAAGGAAAGACCCGTGAACTCATCCGAAAGCGAAACGTCCACGACAGCGGCGGCAGGGGCGCAGAACCAGCCTGCGAACAGGAAGAAGAACCTCGGCAAGCTCGTAGGGATCGCGGCGGTTCTGGTGACGCTCGTGGTGATCGCCCGTCTCACAGGACTCTCGGAGTACGTGAGCTTGGATGGATTGAATCGCTTACGAGATTGGATCCTCTCTTTCGGCCCACTAGCACCCATAATCTTCATCCTGCTCTACGCCGTAGCTACCGTAGCCTTCCTGCCGGGCACGCCGCTCTCGCTACTGGCGGGGCTCGTGTTCGGGCCAGTCTTCGGAACGCTCTGGATCGTCATCGGAGCCACGATCGGGGCGACGCTGGCCTTCCTAGTCGGACGTTACGC
>JBGTDE010000289.1:0-3648 GCA_041748475.1 Rubrobacteraceae bacterium
GGAGCGGGATGCGATGCGACCGTTGGGAAGTTCGATCAAGTCCTGGTCCAACACGCCGACATCCCCTACACGGACCAGACCTTTAGCCTCGTCGCCGTCTTTCGCGCCGATGTCGATCCAGAGGCTCTTCACCTCGGAGACTTTCTTCCGCTCCTCCGGCTCCATCACATGGATGGCTTTCTTGCCGATAACGCCTATAACCTCGCCAGACGCAGTTTGCAGCCGGATGCGCTGCCCGACCAGGACTTGCGGATCCCAGCCACCGACACCCATAAAGCGCAGCAGGCCTTGATCGTCGATATGAGTGACCATCACCCCGATCTCATCTATATGACCGGCCAGCATGATCTTCGGCCCGCCGCCCGCATTTAGCGTGGCGAGCGAGTTTCCCATCCGATCTCCCCGAACCTCAGCGAAAGCACCGGCCTCTTCGCGCCAGACCGCCGCAGCCGCCCCCTCGTAGCCGCTCGGTCCCGGCGTGGAGAGCAACTTTTTGAAGAATTCGTACGATGCGTCTCTCATAATTTCCTCTCTAAGACTTGTCGTAACAGTGTTGGGACAACCCGGATACTCTACCAGCCGTTCACCCACTGGTAGCGACTAGTCAGAGACTCGAAGCTCCACGATGCCGCTCCCCACGGGTCCGCGATCCCGCCCTACTTCCCGATAAGGCAACTCTATCTCGAATGGCTGCGTAAAGGGGTTCGGTTCCAGGCGCAGGGTGCGCTTATCGCGCCAAGACGCTTCGTAGATCCGTCCATCGAACTCGAAACCACCGGGATATGGTGGTGGAGCTTCCGAATCTCCCGGATCGTTGAGACAGATAAAGAGCGAGAGGCCGTCGAAGAGGCGCAAGAACAGGAGGTTTCGTTCCAGGTTCGCAAAGTCTTCCTCGGACATTCCGGCGTGGAGTCGGTGTTGGCGATCAAGCTCGTGGTCGCGGAATTCGATCTCATCCTGCCGGGTCGCGTGTACCAGGAAACGCTCGTAATGCATACTGCACAGGCACGCCGCATACGGGTCGCGCTCCTCCACCGCCTCAATGCCGCGACGTTGCGCCGGTAGCTTCAACTCAATCGGATAATCTACGAATGAGTAAGGACGGTCCTTTTCCTCGTTCCACAATACGCGACCGTCCAATTCCTGCCAAGCGATGTCGTGGTTCTCGACTGCGTACATCGTGGAACCAAAAGGCCGCGGTTCGTCCTTCCAACGCCGGGCGAACTCCGCCGAAACCAGCGCGTGTTCATGCTGATCAAAGACAAGGAAAGAGTTTCGCTGCTCACGCACGATCATCGCTATAAGTTAGCAGAATCGCAGGTTTCGGGCACTAACCGGAAGATTAGCCCGCCTAGAAAACTGGTCGACGGTCCACGGCGAGCGGGCTCCGTAGTCTCTCGTCGGCCAGTATCGCCTCCTCGACTTCGTCGAAGCGGTCCTCTTCAACGACCACGAGTGCTAGCGCGAATCCCCCCGAGAAATCCTCTTCCCATTGTTCGGCGAATCTATCCGGGAGAGCCATCGAGAGCAGCATTCTCTTCAGGCGAGGCAAGCGGTGGAATATGACTAGTCCAATTACGGCTGCGAGCGTCAGGACAGCCTGCACGATAATCCCTGTCCACAGGTGAACCACGCCCATCAGAAAGCTGACCGTCGAAGCCGAGAAGAACGTGCTCGCGAACTCGAACCACTGCAAGCGTGAGAGGCCAGCCTCGGCGGGCAATGTTCGAGCCTCCGGGAGCGTCACGCCGACCAGACGCACATCGCGGCGGCGGAGGATCGCAGTGAGGCAATCCGCGCCTATTCCCGCGTCTTCGAGCCTTTCGTCCAGCTCCTTGAGCGCACCTATATCCGGGACAACCGTACCAATAGTGTAGTAACGAGTGATGCTCATGCCGCTATTTATACCGCCCAATCTCGCCGTGTCCCGTAAGCGTCCTTACGACAAGGCACCCGACACCGCCAACGCTCCGAGGGCGACCAGTATCCCGATACAGAATCCGGCCAGAACATCCACCGGATAATGAACGCCCAGATACACCCTTGAGAGTGCTGTCAAGCAACCCCCGATCAGCAATATCAGCGCGAAGGCCGGGTAGACAACGGCTAGCGCAACACTTCCCGCTGCGGCGGTAGCAGAATGCCCGGACGGGAAAGAGCTAGAAGACGGTGTCTTTATGAGAGGAGCGATGGCGGTATCCGAGACGTAGGGTCGGGCGCGGTCGAAGAGATGTTTCGTACCTTCAGCCACGAGCCAGGAGATCACGATGGCGCCCCAGGGAACGAGTAGTCGCCAGAGCTCCAATCCCGTCAAAAGAAACGCGCCCGCCGCAATAAATCCCCACGTCGCGCCGGCGGTACCGGCGACTGTCAGGGCGCGCATCAGAGAAGTAAGCGGCGACCATTTAAGGGCGAATATCGCACCGAAAACAGCCCGGTCGAGGGTTCGTATCCTTTGCGCCAGTCCACTCAAGCTCTTGTTCGCGGCTCCGTTTCGTCTGTCGGGTTGAGTCGCTTAGTATCGTCGGGCATTCTACAAGGTTTACTGGGGTGTCCGGTCTTTCTCAAGTAGAATAGTGGGGACGGTAGAGACCATTCCACAATACAGGAGACTAAAATGTACAAGGAACTTGTCGGCAAGATCGTGGACGAAGCCAAAAGCGCGGAAGCTAACCTCGTGATCTGGGACCGCCGCGACACATTCACCATCGAGTCGGACGATCTGGAGAAAGTAGAGGTTACGGACGACTACTTGAAAGTGTCCATGCAGGACGGTAAGGCGACCGTATACGTGACGCACGACTCAATCTACAAGATGGTCGTCGAGAAGGAGAAGGCTGGCAAGGGGCGCTCTGGCATCCGGGCGGGCTTTAGCTCCGCGATAGACTAACCATGAATCCAGCCTCGGCACTGCTGATCGTGGACGTTCAAAAAGGCTTCGACCAACCTTCCTGGGGTCGCCGCAATAACCCGAGCGCCGAAGAGAGTATCTCGGCGCTTCTGGCACGCTGGCGAGAAGCAGAATCCCCCGTTTTCCACGTCCGGCACATCTCCACCGAACCCGACTCTCCGCTAAAGGATGCTGGCGCCGAGTTCAAAGCGGTGGTTGATCCACATGCGGGCGAGACCGTGATCGAAAAATCCGTCAACAGCGCGTTTATCGGCACGGATCTAGAAACCCGACTCAGGGAATCGAACATCGGGTCGCTGGTGGTCGTGGGTCTGACCACGGATCACTGCGTTTCTACGACGGTTCGCATGGCGGCTAACCTCGGGTTCAATGTCCGGCTGGCCTCCGATGCAACCGCCACCTTCGAACGAACCGGCCCCGACGGCAAACACCACACTGCAGAGGCCGTGCACAAGATGGCGTTAGTTCATTTGCACGAGGAATTCGCCGGAATCCTCACCACTCAACAGATACTCGAAGACTTCAACTAGAGCCGGTGTCATGCATCGTCCGGCTGGCTCTCCAGCGTTACTTCCACGGAGCGCGGCTTTTCGTTCGGGCTGACGACGGTGAGCTTGAGCCGGTCGCCGGGCTTGCTGGCGTTGACGGCCCGTATTACGTCGTCGGCGCTGGCTACGGGTTCGCCCCGGACCTCAGTTATGACATCCCCGACCGGAACCTGTATGCCGCCCATGTCC
>JBGTDE010000290.1:0-2973 GCA_041748475.1 Rubrobacteraceae bacterium
TGTCGTTCTACGCGACCTCGTTCGCGCTGCGACGCTTCGACTTCGGCGGTTACGGGTTTGGACACACGTCGGTACGGGAGCCTGGAGACCTTCGCGGCACCGTTGTCGGGAGGAAGGGACGTTACAGGATGTCCGTCGAGCTACCAGGAGGTGATGTTTAGAGCACGACAGCAAGAAAGGCGTTAATTTATGCAGAATACTCGCGTGGGCTTTATCGAAGCCTGCCAGCAGATAGTTCCGATACATCCACTATATGCAAACCTTCCAATAGAACGAGGCTTTGACTGGGATTCCAGCCTTCTTGGCGGACCTTTCGATTCGTTGTATCTCGTCGTTTTTCGTTCCGTGCGCCGTGCTTCGGCGGATTTGGATCTGTTACGCGAGTTTGACGATATGGCTTATGAGGAGGCGCTTGGGTACGGGGGGCTTTTGCGGTACTTCAAGGGAAATATGAACGAGCGGCGGGAGTGCTTGTCATTCTGTCTTTGGGAAACGCGGGATCAAGCGCGGGCGGCGGCGAACGGTTCTTCGCACGGCAAGGCCGCTGAGATCACCGCTGTGATGTACGAGTCCTACCGCCTGTACCGCTACAACGTCGTGGAGATAAACGGCGAACTACAATTCCATCCTCTCGGAGAGCAAGCCCAGGAGTTCGGTTCCGCCACGCCACCGAAAGCGTTTGCGATAAAGGGGTAATCCCGCTCGGACTCTTCGGTATAATCGTTGGGTGCGTGTCTATCTTATCGACGGTTTCTCCTTGCTCTACCGTGCGTTCTACGCGTTGCCGCAGAGCATAGCTACCTCTGGCGGGCTTCCGACCAACGCGCTGTACGGGTTTACGAGCATGTTGCTCAAGCTGCTGGATACGGACGAGGAAGTCGGGCTCGGGGTCGTGTGGGACAGTGGCAAGCCGGTGTTTCGGATGGAGATCTACCCGGAGTACAAAGCCCAGCGTTCCGCGATGCCCGAGGAGCTGAAAGCCCAACTCGAACACCTGGATGTAATCCTCGAAGCCATGAATATCCCCGCCGTTCGGGCTGAAGGTTTCGAGGCCGATGATGCCCTAGCTACTATGTCGCGTCAGGTGCCGGAAGGCATGGAGTTGTTGCTCGTGACCGGGGATCAGGACGCTATGCAACTCGTGGGTGGCGACGTGAAGGTACTCCGCACGACGCGAGGGGTCTCGGAGACCAAAGAGTACGGTCGGGAAGATGTCATCGAGGAGTATGGAGTGACTCCAGAGCAAATCCCGGATTACAAAGCCCTAGTTGGAGACCCGTCGGACAATATCCCCGGTGTGAAGGGCGTTGGGCCAAAAGGCGCGTCTGGCCTGCTTCAGAAATATGCGACGGTGGCGGATATCTACGAAAATCTGGAGAACATCTCCGCGAAAGGGACGCGCAAAAAGCTCGAAGAGGACCGCGAGAGCGCGTTTATGTCGCTGGAGCTTGCCCGGATGCGTTTCGACGCGCCGGTGGAATTGGATCCCGAATCCCTGAAGTTCAAGGGGGTATCGCCGGAATGCGGTGAGGTCTTCCGACGATACGAGTTCCGTAGCCTGGCCGACAACCGGCTTCCAAAGCTGCCGGTGATCGGCGGCGAAGCCATCCCACCGCCTGAAAAATTACGGGTGAATGTATCCGAAGAAGAGGTGGAACTCTCATTCAAGCCGGTCGCCGCTGCGCCGGTGGGGGACGGTCGCTGGTGCGTGGCGGTCTCCGACAATGAAGTGCGGCTTACGGACGGTGCGCCGGACAGTCCTCTGAAGGTCCACGATGCCAAAGAGTTGAAGATTGGGGGCGCGACTTTCGACACGTATCTCGCGGCCTATCTCGTGCAGCCGGGGACCGGCGACTACACACCGGAGACGTTGGCCGCCAACTGGGGCATCCTGGAGGTAGAGGTGGAGCATGAGGACGTGGCGGTGTCGGACGCTGCGCGGCGGGCGGCTTTGATCCACGCTCTCGCGCCTCAACTGGAAGCGGAGTTGGAGAGTGTGGGGCTGGCGCGGCTCTACTACGATGTGGAGTTGCCGCTCGCGGATGTGCTCGGGGATCTCGAACGCATCGGAATGCCGGTGGACCGTCACACGCTCGAAGAGGTTGGAGAAGAGTTGACGGGCCTCATCGAAGATCTGCAAGAGCGCATTTACGCGGAGGCGGGGCAGGAGTTCAATATTGGTTCGCCGAAGCAGCTAGGTGTGATCCTGTTTGAGGAAATGGGGATTCCCCCGACTCGAAAGACCAAAACGGGCTACTCCACGGACGCGAAAGTGCTGCAACAATTGGAGATGCAGGGGTTCGAGATCGCACGCCTCATCATCGAGTACCGCGAGTACGCGAAGCTGAAGGGAACCTACATAGATGGCCTGAAAGGTCTTATTACCGATGAGGGGCGCATCCACGGCAGACTGAACCAGACAACGACCGCCACAGGCCGCATCTCTAGCGACCGCCCGAATTTACAAAACATCCCTATCCGTAGCCGCATGGGTGCTCGCATTCGGGACGCTTTCACAGCATCGGAGGGTCGGAAATTGGTGGTGGCCGACTACTCGCAGATAGAGTTGCGGATACTCGCGCATATGACGCGGGAGCCCGCGCTCGTTCATTCCTTTACGACAGGCGAGGATATACATACTCGGACGGCGGCGGAGATCTTCGACGTTCGGATGGAGAGCGTAACGGCGGAGCTCAGGCGGCGGGCCAAGATGGTCAACTTCGGCATTCTGTACGGAATATCCGGCTTTGGCCTAGCGTCGCGGCTCGGATTGGACAAAGTTCATCCCGCCGAGGCGGATCGCTACATAACCCGGTACCTCGAACAGTATCCAAAGGTGACAGAATTTATGGAGAGCACCTACGAGGAAGCCCGCGAGAACGGCGAGAGAGATGGAACGGCTCCATATGTTACGACGCTGTTTGGTCGGCGGCGGTACGTCCAGGAGTTAAACAACACGAACAAGAACGAGCG